>JBAQFX010000075.1:0-4658 GCA_049287485.1 Anaerolineales bacterium | reverse complement strand
TAATTCACGTTTCACGATTTGCCCATTTTCAACCGTCGCCACGAGGTAATATGGCGCTCGCCCAAAGTGTTGACTGATGGTCTTACCGTCGTCGGTGATTGCTGCGATTTTCATAAATAGTGCTCCTAATAACAAGATTTTTAAGCACGCCAATGAGTGATCGGCGTGATTAATCCAAACATCTACAGGTGATCATCATCAGCCTCCCTGATAAGAGGCGCAAGGGAAAAGCAGATCGTGCGCTTGAGACTGACGAGTGGGAGGTGATACACGATGATTTTAGTGATAGGTCATTGCCACATTGAGCAGATACTGGCAAGGGTGTTATTGCCCTGATAAGGGTACCTGATCCCAAGCGAAGTACCATAATACCAATTAGGGTAATTAGCCATTGTTGAGACATTGGTACCACTCATATGTGCATCATGAATAGGGCTGTTATTATGGTAGGTTACTCCGCTTTGAAATGACGTTCTGTTGGATGGTCACTTTCATCGGTTGGACACATGATCAGCAATGATTGGGAGCTAGATTCACCAATATTTTGCCAACGGTGTGGCAGATGGGCTTCGAATAGTAAGCTATCTCCAGGTTCCAAAATGTATGTCCCGTCCTCGATGGCATACGATAACTTTCCTTCCAGGCAAAAAACGAATTCAAGTCCGGTGTGAACAATGGGGGTGGCACCACTATCAGATCTTGGTTCCAAAGTAACTAGGAGCGGTTTTCCACCCCGCAGGGTTAAGCCCGCTCCCAGGTCCGCTAAAGTACCATAGGCAAATGCTGCCTGTGGACGTTTACCATTCTTCTGGTACGAGATATTATTCTTGGGGGTGTCCGTATCAAAAAAAGCTGTGATAGGAACCTCGAGTGCACCAGCCAGCTGCTGTAGGGTGCTGACGCTCGGGGAAGACTTTCCATTTTCGATCAGACTCAGTGTATTTACATTCAGTCCGCTGAGTTCTGCCAAAGAGCGAATGGAAAGCGCTCGTTCAGCACGTAAACCACGCAAATTATTGCCAATATCAATCAAGGTAGGTGTCGAATTATCAGTATTCGATATTGCCATGACCACCGGGCTCCGTTGCCGCCAATGGAATTGTTGCTTCTTTTGGGTCCGAACTTGTTTCATACGACCAGGGTTTGACATGGAAAATTCTCCCCGCCAACATTATGGCAACTAATATTATAGTACAAATATATATAAAATCAATGGAATGTACTATTTTAGTGTGTTATCATTTTATTACCCCACAATATTCTTTGCATAGGCGGAACCCGTTTGAAGGCACGATTCAGATAATTCCATTGAATGATTTAACTTATTTAGCGTATATTCAGGAAATCAATGGATGTTGACTGCGGATTGCCCTTCCTTGAAGGCTGGCTGGTTGACGAATTATTAGTTTACGATTACAATCCCCTCTACATTTTTGGGCCCATAGCGCAGTTGGGAGCGCGTCTCAATGGCATTGAGAAGGCCGAGGGTTCGAATCCCTCTGGGTCCACCTTAAAGTCATAGCAGGAGTACTAGGTCATCCTTCAGCGAGCCGGGAGAGAGAGGTGTGAGCCCGACACGGTGCCCAGGGAGCACGATGATGGATTAAGGGCTGAACTCGCCTGCTGTCCTTGAATCCCAGGACAGACTTCAACAGTGAATGCCAACTTCAAAGGCCTAGCTGTTGGCAGGTTCGCCTGTTATCGCGACCGAGTGGCTGTGATCATCCGGCTGGGTTTGGATCTTACAGCAACCAGGGTGGTACCGCGGAGTAACCTTCGTCCCTGAATGGGCGAAGGTTTTGTTCTTTAATAATCATATATGGCTAAAAGAATGGGTCAGACCACTGTCTCAGAATTCACTACATTTACAAATACGTCCACCACTTCTGGGTCAAACTGTGTCCCTCTCACTTTTTGCAATTCCGCCACAGCTTCATCATGCGTGCGAGCTTTCCGGTAATACCGGTCTTCGGTCATGGCCTGGTAGGCATCCGCAATCCCCAGAATCCGTGCTCCCAGCGGTATATTTCTTCCGCTGAGCCCCCTGGGATAGCCGGTACCATCAAATTTCTCCTGATGGGCGGAAATTGTGGGTGCTAAAAATGGGTACCCATCGATGGAGCTGACGATATTGGAGCCAATGGTTGGATGCATCTTGATTAATACCCAGTCGTCATTGGTGAGCATGGCTTTTTTGCGCAAGATGCGGTCTGAGATGCCGATTTTCCCAATGTCGTGCAGGATGGACGCCCAGTACACATTTTTGACTTCCTCGTCGCTCAGCTTCAGCCTGCGGGCGGTCGTGCTTGCCCATTTTGCCACCTGCGTGCTGTGCTCGCCGTTTTTAGATACACGGTGATCCACAAATTTAGCCATATTGATCAAGAGTTGTAGCCAGAGTTGCTGTTGTTGTATGTTGGTCATAGCGTCTCTTCAATCGTGAGGATATTTTCTGGCTAGCTTGATGCATAATTTATACCAACTTAATTTTGGAGAGCTGTTTGCTTGTCCAGCAGTAAGATAATTAAAGTTTTTTTATTTATTTCAAGAGATATGAAGTTTATGGTTCGAAAACAGATCGAGATATTAGCATGAGCATCACTTTAGCCACCACCTGGCACCCACGTGGTGAATTACCTCGTTTTACTCGACTCCTGCCACTTCTCAAACAGGAGTATGCTACCATCGTGATTTCTCTTTGCCCTGGGGCTGATCCGTCTGTTATCGCACAACTCACCTCCGGTGGATTGGCTGCGGAACCCAGGCTGACCTTCTATCTGAACGAAGATTGGCGCGCAGGCCGGTATATGGCATTACAGAAAGCCTTGGAAACCTCACCAGATTTCATCCATTACGTAGATATGGATCGGCTATTGCGCTGGGTGGAGACGAAGCCCGGTGAATGGCGGCATGTGCTCGCTTTAATCCCTGGGCATGATTGCATTATCTTTGGCCGCGCGGAGCAGGCTATGCTCACCCATCCCCAGGCCCTCCTCACCACCGAGAAAGCCAGCAATCGGGTTGTCTCGCATTTCTTGAATATGGAGTTGGATGTGAGTGCCGGGTCGAAAAGCTTCAGTCAGGTTGCGGCTCAATTCCTGGTCGACCAGGGCTCACCTGATCATTCCATCGGTACCGATGCCGAATGGCCGATTCTACTCACCAGGGCCGGCTTCAAGTTGGAATACATCCTGGTAGATGGTTTGGATTGGGAATCAGCTGACCAATTCAAGTTGCATACTGCCACACCTGAAGAGCAAAAAAATGCTGCTCAAGAATATGATTCGGATCCCGCGCATTGGGCCAGGCGCGCTGAGATTGCTGATGAGATCATTCAAACTGCATTCCGCATTGCCGCTAAGGAAGGACACACGATGAATAAGGATCATAACCAACAGCATGATTTTAATTTTGATGCGGTCTTTGAAGTGGATGATTATCTCTATTTTTATAGTGAGGTACTCGCTGACCAGCGCACTGAGGCGGAAGTCTCGGCGCTGGTCACGTTGCTCCAGCTGGATCAACCCAAGGTGATCCTCGACCTGGCTTGTGGCTTCGGCAGGCACACAAATCGCTTGGCTGCCTTGGGTCATTCAATGACCGGCGTCGATCTGACCCCTGGCTTTTTAGAGATCGCCCGGCGTGATGCGCTTCAAAAACACCTGCACGTGGATTACCGGCAGGGTGACATGCGCAGCATGGACTTTGATCAGGAATTCGATCTGGTGCTGCTCCTGTTTACCGCCTTTGGCTATTTCTCGGATGAAGACAACCTGCAAGTATTGATCAATGTGCGCAATGCGTTGGTATCTGGCGGTCGCTTGGTCTTCGACGTCCCCAATCGTGATACTTTCCTGAAGACATTGCCGCCCTTCTATGTCATGGAAAAGGAAGGCAACCTGATGATCGATCGCATGAGTTTCGATGCTTTGCAGGGCAGGTCCATCAATAAACGCATTGTCATCCGCGATGGGGTCAGGAAGGATAAACCCTTTTCCATCCGTTTGTACAACCCAAATGAAATTCGAGCCCTCATGGCTCAGGCCGGGTTGGCGCTGGAGCATCTATATGCCGATTGGGATGGCTCTGAATTATCTACCGAATCACGCCGCATGGTCGTGATTGCCCGAAAACCCTGATAAATAGTTGCATATATACTACTTTTGATGATATTGATAAATGGAGATACGAATGTCTGAATTACCGATCTATAACCCTTTAGAAATTGAACCCAAATGGCAGGATGAATGGGAGAAAGATGGCATTTATCAATCTTATATTGATAATTCTACGCCTAAACATTATGCCCTCACCATGCTGCCCTACACTTCTGGTGATTTTCACATCGGTCACTGGTATGCCATGACGCCCTCCGATGCGCGTGCTCGCTTCAAACGTATGCAGGGATATAACGTCATGTTTCCCATTGGTTTTGATGCCTTCGGTTTACCTGCCGAGAATGCTGCCATTAAGAATGGCATTCATCCCAGGATATGGACCTACAGCAATATCGATCACATGCGTAATCAGCTGAAAAGCATGGGCGCCATGTGGGATTGGCACCGGGAAGCCATCTCATGTGATCCTGAATATTACCGCTGGACCCAGTGGTTTTTCATCCAGTTTTATAAGCATGGCTTGGCCTACCGCAAATATTC
>JBAQFX010000074.1:0-2886 GCA_049287485.1 Anaerolineales bacterium | reverse complement strand
ATTTCTCAAGTAGTTGCGCTAACCCATCCTTCATCCCAAGATCATAGCCATAATCGGTTGTATCCTGGGCGATCAGGTTGAGCTCATGAATTCCCATCTCAGCCAACCGCCCTGCTTCGTCAAGGATTACCTCCATCGGCCGGCTAACCGCCGTGCCTTTGATCAACGGGATGGCGCAAAACGCACACGGACGCCGGCAGCCATCGGCAATTTTCACAAACGCGCTATGCCCTTGAATCCCCGCCCGCAAAACCCCGCCTTCATCGGTGCCGACGGTCGCTACATCCGGAAGGTGATAGAGAGGTTCAGGGTGCTTTCCAGCACGTAATGTTTCCACCACCTCTAGAATATCCATCCATCTCCGCGTTCCCAGGATGCCATCTATCCCTTTAACCCGCTGAGCCACCTCCGCACCATATCGTTGCGTGAGGCAGCCTGCAGCGATTAAAATTTGTCCCTCAAGTTTATGATCAGCCAGCTCTTGTAATACCTCGAATGACTCTTCTTTTGCCGGACCGATAAACCCGCAGGTATTGACGATCAATACTTTGGCCTTGGAGGGCCGGTCAGTAGAGCGATAACCTGCGTTACCCAGTATTTGGGCCATCGAGGCCGAATCAACCGTATTCTTGGCACAGCCAAGAGAAACCATATGGAATGATTTATTCTTCATAATATGAACGACTATGGCCTGGGAGTTTTGGTGGGTGTAACTGGCACCATTGTTATGGTTGGTGTGGGAGTCGGTGTGATGGAGCTTGTCGGCGCCGGGGTTCGTGTAGGTGGGATCGCTGGTGTGGCTGTCTGAACACCCTCGATGGAAAAAATCCTCTCAACTACTTCACCAAACCCACCCAATATTCCCAGGTCTTGCTGATTGAAATATACCTGCAATCCCGCGCCATCACCAGTCAACAACTCTATGCGCTCATTGCCTGCATATGAATAAGCGCTTCCTGGCATCACCCTGCCCTCAAAAGCAATGTCACCGTCCACCGTGACGCGCATCCAGGTACGCTGGTGGGCAACAACATATATCTGTACGGGAGCATTGGCGAGGGGTGGAGTTGGAGCGAATACAACAGGCGTGGTGGTTTGATTGAATTCTACCGTCCCAGTGATAATTGGGGTAACAAGAATCACCTCCCCAGGGGTTGTAACCACAACTTCGGGAGTGAGATCAGGTGTGCCCGTAAGGCTACCAATTGGAGTGGATAATAAGATTTCGGATACAGGTGGCGCAGTTGGAGAGGGCGTTTCCCCAGAATTCAGCTTTGAAATTCGCGATGCACCCCACACGCTAAAACCTAATAGGAATAATATCAAGAAACCGCCAATGAATAGGTCCATTGAGAACAAGCGTTTCAATTGGGATGGCCTGGCAGGTACCGTGGTAGATTCTTTTCTCTGTAGACCTGTTGTGGAACTTTTCTTGGCTGTTTGGCGATCGTAAAGCCTTACTTGTAATCCGTCTGCAAAACGTAATAAAATGGTTTCGGTATCCAGACCGAGAAAAGAAGCATAATTACTTAACATTCCCCTGCCCTGTACCGGTGAGGGTAAATGAGAAATATCCCCTTCTTCCAGAGCACGGAGATAATGCATGCGAATATGGGAGTGACGCTCAACATCCTCGAGCGATAATCCCATCAACTCACGCTGGGATTGAAGTTTTTCTCCTATTTCCTTAAAAATAGCATCCGAATTGGTAGGCTCATCATTTATTTGTTTCGCAGTTGAGGGGAGGCTAGATGATGCCGGGGTAAGCTTCGTGTCTGTTTCCAGCGCACCAATCAGCTCATTCGAATTTAACTTCAAGTAATCGGCATAAACGCGCAAAAAACCACGCACTTGTGCGGCTGAGGGAAGCAATTCGAAGTTATCTGCTTCCAATGCCTCCAGGTAGTGCATGCGAATGCGAGTAGCTTGAGCTACCTGTTCCAGACTCAAAGACTGCTCTTCACGCCTCTGGCGCAGTTGGCTTCCTATGGACATCAAATGTATTATACAGCAGGCTTAAATGATAAAACGGATGCTTCAAGATAATCCGTCGTCTCTTAGCATCCGTTGCACATTAATGATTTGAAAATGTCATTCGGTTTCTTGGTCTTCGACAGTTTCGGGTTCAGTTTCAGCTTCAGTTTCAGCTTCAGCTTCAATTTCAGGCTCAGGTTCTTCAACTGCCTTGGCCGTTGTCTTAAAAGAAGTAGCCGTGCTGATTGCTTCTCCTTCACGATATACAGTCACATTAATAGTGGGTATGAGATCAACTGTAAGCCGGATAGGGACTTTATATTCACCCAACATGCGCAGTGGTTGAGAGTCGATCTGCCGTCGAGCAATTTCCACACCCGATTTGGTTTTAATGGCTTCAGCAATCATTTGTGTCGTCACAGAGCCATACAATTTGCCCGTCTCGGATGCCTTGGCGGGAAAGACCAGGGTAAGGTCAAAGATCTGCTTGGCGACAGCATCCATTTCTTGATTAATAATGGCGCGCTGTACATTAGCCTTTTCTTTAATCCGCTCAGCCATTTTTAAGGCCTCAGCGGTGGCTAATACAGCCATCGCTTGAGGTAGCAGGTAATTCCGGCCATAACCATCAGCTACCCGTTTGATATCACCTGCACGACCCAGTTTGTAAACATCTTTCAGGAGGAGTACTTTCATTTCTCAAGCCCTTTCGCTTTCTGCAAAATTTTACCTGGGCGAAGGGTACAACGCCACAGGCAAGCTGGGATTTTACCAGGAATATGGTGATGAGTCAACGATTATAATACATTCTGTTATTTAAACTTGAAAACTGGACAATATAAAGCTCAAAAGTGGACAGGGGAATTCTTTAACATTCAATGATTTAAAGTTGAAAACTGGACAGCTGTGATA
>JBAQFX010000073.1:0-5470 GCA_049287485.1 Anaerolineales bacterium | reverse complement strand
ACCTGCTCCTACTGCTACACCTGAGCCTGGAGTTGAGCAAGCCCCAGCGGAAGCAGCAGCGACTCCGACTCCAATGCCTGCACCTCCAGATGTAATTACCTTAATTGTGTCACCACAAGATGCAGTCACATTGAACTACCTGATCTATGGTGGGGCACAATTAACCCTTGTATTACGGAATCCACGCGATACAGATGTCCCCACAACGGAAGCAGTGACCCTATCATACCTGCTGGACCAGTATAATATACCCATTCCAGTTAAATTACCGTATGGTTTTGAACCTGCTGTAAATGAATTGGTTCCACCATCACTTCCCAATGATAATACCCCAACACCACCGCCATAAAAATTTCATCATCATGGAGCTGTTCAGTGGTTGACACGGAAAAAATTCGAGTGGTTATCGTCGATGATATTTCAGAGACGAGAGAAAACATAAGAAAGTTATTGCAGTTTGAGCCTGACGTTGAAGTAGTTGGGGTCGCACGAACTGGTCGTGAGGCAATTGATATCTCCAAGGATGTCAAACCCGATGTCCTTTTAATGGATATCAACATGCCAGACATGGATGGTATTTCTGCAACAGAAATCATCCGGAAAATAGTGCCATTTACGCAGATTGTCATCCTTTCAAGACAACACGACCCCAACTACATGAGACGGGCGATGCTTGCTGGTGCCCGGGATTTTTTGACCAAACCGCCAACCATAGATGAATTGACTGCAGCTATTCATCGTGCGGGTGCAATGGCACGAGAAGAGCGCTTAAAAATTCCTCAGGTAAGTGGAGTTCAAGGTACAAAATCCGGCGGTCTACAAACCTATGGCACTTTGGGAGGTGGAGGAAAGGTCGTTACTTTTTACAGCCCAAAGGGAGGATCAGGATGTACCACCCTGGCGACAAACTTAGCTGTGTGTTTATACAACGAAGATACTTCGGTTGTCATCGTTGATGGAAATCTACAATTTGGTGATGTGGCGGTATTTTTAAACGAACAGGGCAAGTTCAGCATTCTGGACCTGACCCCACGTGCTGATGAATTAGATTCAGAGATTATCAATAATGTGACCCTAAAACACGGACAATCTGGCATCAAAATATTAGCAGCACCCATGAAGCCTGAACAAGGAGATATGGTCACCGGTGATCAATTTACCAAGGTAATCAGATTTTTACGTAGTATGTTTTCCTATGTGATCATCGACACCGCATCTGCTTTACAAACGATTACGGCAAGTGCAATCGATAATAGTGATATCTTGGTATTACTGACCATCCAGGATATCCCTTCGATTAAAAATTCTAGATTATTCCTTGACGAAATTGATGCCTTAGGCTTCGACCGTAAGAGAATTATATTTGTGATGAATAAGTTCGATAAACGAATAGGAATTACTCCTGAAAAAGTAAGTGAAAACCTGAAACAAGAAATTTCGGCGGTAATTCCCTATGAAGAAAGGGTGATCGTATCCATTAATCGTGGGATACCATTTTTACTGGTTGATAAATCTCGGCCACTATCCCGATCGATCCTTTCGCTTGCAGAAATAGTGAGGAAAAGGATATCTGAGATCGAATCTCTGCCAGAGGTACTTTTATCCGCAAAAGGTACTGGTAAAAAATAAAAATATGATAGATAGGATGGAGGATTAATAATGTCTCTCCTGAAACGAATTGAACAGGGAAAAAGTGCCCAGCCGCAAGCTGGACAATACTCGACAGGGGAAGGGCAGCCTAGCCTTATGACTTTACAATCCCGTCGGGTTGTACCACCAGGTGTGACTCAACAAAAGGATACTTATACCGATTTAAAAACTCGCATTCAAAATCGGTTATTATCAGAATTAGACCCATCGGTGGATATCTCAAAGGTGAATGAGGTTCGAAGCACCATCCAGGATTTATTTGAACAAGTATTGGCTGAAGAGAATATTGTACTTTCTCGACCAGAAAGACAACGATTGTTCGAGCAAATTACCGCAGAGATCCTCGGCTACGGACCAATTCAACCTTTGCTTGAAGATGATACCATCACCGAAGTCATGGTGAATGGTGCAAAAAACATATACATTGAGCGCGCAGGTAAGATCGTGCGCGTCCCAGTCGCCTTTGAGAGCAATGAACATGTTATGCGTGTAATTGATAGAATCGTCGCCCCGCTTGGAAGGCGCATCGATGAATCCAGTCCCTATGTGGATGCACGGCTACCTGATGGATCCCGTGTGAATGCGATCATTCCCCCGATATCTTTAGTTGGTCCGGTGTTAACGGTACGAAAATTTGCTAGAAATCCTATCACTTTAGAGCAATTAATTGAGTTTGGTACGATTACTCCTGAAGCTTTACAGTTTCTCAAAGCATGTGTAGAGTCCAGGCTTAATTTGATCATATCCGGAGGCACTGGTTCTGGAAAAACGACTTTACTTAATATTCTTTCACAATTCATCCCTGCTGATGAACGGATTGTCACCGTAGAAAATGCGGCTGAACTGCAACTGCGCCAGGAACATGTGGTGACATTGGAATCACGGCCTCCGAATATTGAAGGACGAGGGGAAGTAACGATACGTCAATTGGTCATCAACTGCTTGCGTATGCGTCCTGACCGGATTATTGTGGGTGAAATCCGTGATGAAGCAGCACTAGATATGTTACAGGCGATGAACACAGGGCATGATGGCTCAATGACCACAGCGCACTCGAACAGCCCACGTGATTCACTAGCACGGTTGGAGACGATGGTGATGATGGCTGGAATGGAATTACCTGTCCGTGCGATTCGAGAGCAAGTTTCATCCGCCATCGAACTGATCATTCACCAGGAAAGGATGAGAGACGGAACACGAAAAGTGGTTAATATCACGGAGGTCTCCGGGATGGAAGGCGATGTGATCACGATGACCGATATTTTCGTCTTCGAACATTCTGGATTTGAGGGTGGCAAAATCATTGGTAGATTGCGTCCGACGGGTTTACGACCTAAGTTTATGGACAAAATCGAATTCTCCGGGATACATCTACCTCCATCCATCTTTGGCATTGGTGAACGCAGGCGCTATTAATCCCTCCCAGAAATACAGCAGAGGTCGATGATGAGTCCTTCAACAATTTTGATCTTAGGTGGTATTCTTGCCTTCGTCTTGTTGGTCATTGGATTAATTTTTACTGCCACCGAAGAGCGCTCTTTAGTTGATGAGCGGCTTGAATATCTTGAAGAAGAGGGTATAACCGTTGCCCCCAAGAAGGCAATTCTTGGTGAATGGGTTGGGAAGCAAGCCACAAGATACAGCTGGGGTCAGCAGCTTACCAGATCATTAGCCCGCGCGGATATTAAGATGAAAGTTGGCGAGTTCATCTTAGTAACGATCATTTTAACAGTAATAGGTGGTTTGATTGGCTGGGTACTCAGTGGAGGAACAAAGGGGGGAGAGACTTCATTACAAATATTAGGTAATATTCCCGGTATTTTGATCGGGGGAATAGCAGGTTTTTTTGCCCCAACCCTTTATATGCGAAATCAACAGGGAAGGAGATTGATTAAATTTGATAACCAGCTGGCTGATATGCTTAGTTTGGTCGTGAATGGTTTGAGAGCTGGTTATTCCACCATGCAAGCTATGGAAGCCGTCAGCAAAGAATTACCCCCACCGATCGCAGACGAATTTCGCCGGGTAGTCCAGGAAATGCAGCTGGGAATACCAATGGATACCGCTCTGGATAATTTGACACGCAGGATTCCCAGTAAAGATCTCGACCTGGTCGTGACGGCATTAAATGTTCAACGCGAAGTAGGTGGAAATCTGGCTGAGATTTTAGATACCATTTCGCATACGATCCGTGAACGAGTAAAGGTAAAAGGTGAAATTCGGGTTTTAACTGCACAGGTGATGATGTCCGGGCGCGTGTTGGCTATCATGCCTGTGGCTGTGATCATCCTGATGTACTTTTTAAACAGAGACTACATGATGAGGTTTTTTAACCCAGCGACGCGTACGTATGGTATACCAGCATTAATTATTGGCGGATTTTTAATCGTGATAGGCTATTTTGTGATGCAGAAGATCGCTGATATCGAAGTATAGTGTTTTCATTAAAGGAGAGAGAAAAATGGTGCCGCTACCTATCATTATTATTGGTTTAGTCATACTAATCATTGCAATTATTTTGGTCATTGTAGGTGTTAAATCACCCCAAGGCATGGATCCTCTTGAGGACAGACTGGCAGAATATGCAGCTCGTGGAGAGACTGTTTCACTTGAAGAAATAGAACTGTCTCAACCATTTTCCGAACGGATCATCGTGCCAATTGCCAAGCGGATGGGCGGTTTTGTGATGAAATTTACTCCACAAAACGCGATCACCTCCATGTCTAAAAAATTAGAACTGGCTGGAAATCCAGGCAATTTAGATCCAGCGATCTTCTTTGCTTTACGTTTCGTTGGTCTCCCATTAGGAGGCTTGTTCATCATCCTCGATTCTGTAGCTGCTCCTGGGAGTTTTATGGATGGAAAGGGATTGATGTTTGGTCTACCAGCAGCCGTTATAGGTTTTTATTTACCCGACTTGCTTCTTCAAAGTCGTATCGATAAAAGACAAAAAGAAATCCGCAAAGCCATGCCTGATGGGCTAGATTTGCTGACCATTTGCGTTGAAGCAGGACTTGGTTTCGATGCTGCCATGTCCAAATTGTACGAGAAATGGGATAATGAATTAGGACGATCTTTCGGACGTGTGGTCCGAGAAATTCAATTAGGGAAGTTACGTCGCGAGGCATTGCGGGACATGGCCGATCGTTTGGGCGTGACTGAAATGAGTAGTTTCGTTGCGGCAGTGATCCAAAGTGAACAGCTAGGTGTGAGTATGGCCCAAGTCCTTCGCATCCAAGCCGATCAAATGCGAATCAAGCGTCGACAGTTAGCGGAGGAAGAAGCTCATAAGGCACCAATTAAGATGCTCCTTCCGATGGCATTCTTTATCTTTCCGGCATTATGCATTGTACTTATGACTCCTGCATTACTCATTCTGATAGAACAAGGTGCTGGCCCACTGGGTGGGTAAACAAATATTTCCGCATACCAATCAAATACAAATTAACTTGATGAACCATTTGCCAGGGAACCTGGCTTATCGGCTATATCGACTATTTTGGGAGATCCTTGATTGGTTGTACCCTCCCCACTGTGGGGGATGTGGGCAGCCAGGAACTCGGTGGTGTGAGGATTGCTCTCTCAGCATCGTTGTGGTTGAACCTCCTATTTGCCCAATCTGCGGAAATCCAAATATAAACGATGAACCATGTATGAGATGCCAGATTTCTAGACCACTCTTCACATCCATGCGTTCGCATGCGATATATTAAGGGGCCCTCCGGGAGGCAATTCATAAGCTAAAATATGAACACGATATGGCTTTGGGAGAAATCCTTGCTGCGATGATGATATCCAGCCTCAAAAAGCTTAATTGGTC
>JBAQFX010000072.1:0-2959 GCA_049287485.1 Anaerolineales bacterium | reverse complement strand
GTATGGTTTCAGCTGGGTTGTTCCGGATACAACGGGAACGTATATCGTGGAGGTAAGTCTGGTTCCTGCCCAGTTAACAGCTTATGATAGTATTTGGTTGAAGGTCGCTTAGATATGCTGAACGCGATACTGGCCAAAAATCAAAGAATAGCGACAAACTTGTCTTTGATTTATATGCTGTGACGGTTAGCAAAGTTTCTGAGAAAAGAACGAAAGAGTAAAATCCGAGAGGTTCCCAATTATGAAGTATCTTCTCTGCTTTTTGTACTAATGCGTCCTAATGCCACAGATATAAACTTTTGATTGTAAGCATATTCGAAATTAATAACATCCATACCTCATCGGCTGCAACTATTATCGGTTCGAAATCATAATGATAGTACCCTTTCGGACCAGTGACCGTAAGAGTCAGGGTGGAATTCAAGGGCGGATTACACTTGTTGAAAACGTTGACAACTATGCTCAGTGAATCCCCCACCATGTAAGTGGTTGAAGTATGGTCTATGAAGAGAACTAGGTGCACGGGCTTCAGGGGTTCAGGGAGAATCTCTACAAATACCGCGGTTAATGTATGATCTGCATTCATAGTGACTGTGTAGGGATTAGAGGATCCGACGTTTTCAGAATCAAGCTGCCAATGATCAAACTCCCAGCCAGACGCCGCATTAGCAGCCACTGCAACCTCAGCCCCTTCTTCGTAGGCATGAACTCCAACTGCAGGAGAAGTACTGCCAGAACCACTCACAGCTAAAGTTAGATCAAACAGTTTAGGAATGCTCTGCAGGGCTGAAGCGGCGTCGACCAGTCCCCAGCCATATATATAGTCCCTACCTAGGTCTCCCAAGTCCTTTGCTGTCGATTCTAAAGCGTTTCGGATTTGGTCAGGCGTTAGCGTCGGATTCAAAGACAAAAGCAATGCGGCCACTCCCGAAACATGCGGTGTAGCCATAGAGGTTCCCATGTAGAAAACGTATTCCCAGTCCACCGGCGTATCTCCAAAAGTCATCTGTAAAACCCCGTCAGGGTATCCATCAAAGTTCTGGTCGACATCAGTGTTTCCTCCAGGGGCAACAACATCCAGAGAAGAACCGTAATTGGAGTACCATGTCTTAGTCTCATCATACTGCGTAGCGCCCACAGCTATAACATAGTCATTGTAAGCAGCTGGATAGATGCAAGTATCAGAATAGTAATTGCCGGCCGCCGCGATAACAGTAACATCGTTACTGTAAGCGTAGGCGACTGCTTCCTCCAAGGTTGAAGTTGGCTCGTGAAAGCCCAGACTCAGGCTGATGATGTCCGCACCGTTGTCTACGGCATAGTAGATTCCATCAGCTACCTGTTGGAGGGTCCCAGTAAGCCCGGCGCATAGAACTTTCACGGGCATGATTGTTACCCCAAAAGCCACGCCGGCTACGCCCAAACCGTTGTTGGTGGTTTGAGCTACCGTGCCCGCAACGTGAGTGCCATGTGCCCCATCATCGTTTGGGTGATTGTCCAAATTAACAAAATCCCAGCCGCTTACATCGTCAACAAAACCATTCCCATCATTATCCATCCCATCATCTGCAATCTCACCCTCGTTCACCCAAAAACTGGTTCCAGCCAAGTCAGGCGCCTGTTCATAATAGGTGGTCTTCCAGAACCCCGATCCGGACTCCACATCATCATAGAAAATGGTGCTAAACTCATCTTGCAGGCTTATCTCATCTACAAAAAAGGCTCCATCAGAATCAAACAAACCATCCTCATCGCTCGAATAACGATCCGTAAAAACCCTAAACCTCACCAAAACCTCACCACCCTTATATGCTGTCAGATCCACACTATCAAAGCTCCACTCCACCTCACTTGAACTAGAAGGTCCAGTGTAGGATGCCAACTGGATCCAGCTCAATCCTTCATCTGTGGAAACCTCCACGTAAGCGTAATCCTGTCCGTTCTCAAGGTGGTAGCGATATACGTAAGAAAACGTAACTGTGCCTGTTGCATAGGATAAATCGAATTCGTGCTGCAAAAACTCTCTCCAATTGTTACCATACCCCGGTGCAGAATTCGCAAACCCATAAATCGAGGTCCACCCAGCAGGAGCAGCTGAAACTCCACACCACCAGGAATGACCCGAATACGCCCTATAGGTGTCAATATGCCAATATGCAGGCGCCTCAGAATCCTCAAAAGCCACGCCCGAATCAACAATAGCAACCACAACATCCTCATCTCCTATCTTGATATCCCAAGCCGACTTCATGTTGATGCCCCCATAAACATCATTATCCAAGTGCCACTGAAGCCCAAACAATGGATCATCCGGAACCATAGTCCCATGACATTGGAAATTGGGTTCAGCATATTCCACCAAAGGATTCCTTCTCAAAAGATCAGCCCACTCCTCAATCGATCTAAAAGATGGAACCTTCCATCTCCTAGCCAGACTAACCCCACTCACATGAACCTCTTCAAACCCCCAATAAAACCTCAATGCCCTCATCTGACCTGCAGTCACACCTTCTTTAAACTTAACAATTAACTCATCAGGAACAAAATTCAAACCAAACTTACCCCAGTCATCTTCCGCGAGATCCATCTTACGAAAAGACTCATGAGCATCGGAATCTACAGAAACAGGAGAAAAATCAAAAAAAGACTCAACCAAAGGCGCAGAGGCAAGAAGCAAAATCAAACAAACCAACACACTCAAGAGACGCCTTTTCACACATACTCCTCACAAAACCTTTCAGCAAACAATAAATAAACATACTTTCAAAAACAGAAATATTACCCCAGTCCAACAATAAACATTCTTTTCCAGCGAAACTCTGCCTTGTCCTCTTCAAACATCAATCTATTTTAAGCTCCTGTTCTCTCTCGATTTCGATTTTTTTCCAGGGGGCTTATTGCGCGCACATTTATACATTAATTGTTTGGAGTGTGCTTTAATACTGTGACTAGCTTGACG
>JBAQFX010000071.1:0-20266 GCA_049287485.1 Anaerolineales bacterium | reverse complement strand
AGCAAAAGGCAGAGCGGTACCCGCTCTGCCTTCCATCCCCTGGATAAGGGGACATCTCTACTTTGCAGAAAAAGGGACATTTCTATTTTGCATTGACAGAAATTTGTTACACAATCAAGCATTGATCTCCTGGAAGATATTATACCTGCCAGCTTGATGCTACTATGGAGTAAGCTGCAGCCTTTCTTTGGCATTGCTTTCCACTTGTTGCTGCAACCACAACATGGGGTGATATTGGATGGTCCGCCACAGGTCAGACTGGTCAGTATAATTTTGATGGAAAGCATGACCCGACTCACCAGTAGTGATCACCGAGAGCGAGGCTGGTAAATTGCTCATATCGACAATCATCCGTTCTGAGGGAAGCGCACCGACCTGATATACTTTATTTGGATCAGTTTCCGCTGCATCCCAGCCAGTGGCATTGACGATTGAACTGCCGCCCGATGTGTGATATGGTCCCCGGTTAAAAATAGCTTCAACGGGACCAATACCTGAGGTACCCAACGATTGGTTATGGAAAGTAACCGTATGCAGGTTACCCCATGTCCAGTGTGAGCTGTCCTTACCAAGCAAGCCCTCAAGTTCAGTAACAGCATTTGCGAACGCTAATTGCAGGATATCGTCCCGTGTCTCAATCGCACTGGTATTTTTATCATCCCACCATGCACTGTCGGGTGTCTGGACAAGGTGACGCATAATCTCAAACCAGGAGGCGCCACCTCCCGGCCAATAATCTTCAGGTAGGTCATCGTGAAAAGTTGCCGCAAGAACCGCCCGCCAAAAAGCGTTATATACTGCGGGTGCAGCCAGGTCCATTTGATCCTGATAATCCCAACCCGTAAGTAGATTACGCACCTCAATCAGGTGCTCGTCTTGTAATGGGAGCTGCATCAATAAAGGTACCAGGGTTGCTGCCGAGGCGTTATAGTCATCGCCATGCATCTTTTGGATGTATGCCACATCAATCGGTCCGGGGGCTGATTCGATCATCTGGACGATGCGTGCTGCCCTGAAACCATAGTCCCATTGATCCGTGATGAGATAAGGGTAATCTGTCCCTACCACCTCATTGTTTGCACTTACAATGTAACCCTCAGGAGGGTTAAAAGTATTGGGAAGTTGGTCGAAGGGGATATACCCCTGCCATTCGTAATCATCCGTCCAGCCTGGGATAGGGAAATCGCCATCATGTCCGGACAATCGGATGGGGATATTGCCTGGCGTCTGGTAACCGATATTACCGTCTATATCCGCAAAGACCATGTTTTGCGCTGGAACAGAAAAAAATGTGGCTGCTTGCCGGTATTCATCCCAATTCTGAGCTTTGTCATAGTTTAAAACGGCTAATATTACATTACTTGGTTCTAAGGCCGTCCATCGCATGGAGATTGCAAAGTTCGTGGGAAGCTCGACACCCCATTTTTCCTGTTCAATGATCTGAGAATTTGAACCATCGCTCACAATCGGACCATGTCGGGTATAACGCACGGTGAGGACGACGGGTTCTGTACCGGCTACCTGTATCGTTTCGCTCACCAGGCTCATGTCCACCCATTGGCCATTGACCTCATACTGGTTTGGGTTGTCCGGGTTGATTTTCTCTATATACAAGTCAAGCACATCCGGTCCCACATTAGTAAACCCCCACGCAATACGATCATTATGCCCAACGATCACGCCTGGCGCGCCTGCGAAGGAAAAACCGGTGACATTATACAGGCAATCTGCACTAGGGATAGTGCAATGCAGGCCTACCTCATACCAGATCGAAGGCATCTGCTCACTCAGATGCATATCATTCGCCAGCAAGGGTTTCCCCGTATTGGTTAGGCTACCACTGATTACCCAATTATTGGACCCTATGCCATCGCCAAATGGACCTAAGACCGATGCCACCTTCGCTATCTCCCCAGAAAGACTCTGGAAGATTGGTATCAAATTAACCAGCGTCTGAATTCTCTCAGACTGCATCATTGCACTGCTCGGAGTGGAGGTAATAGAAAAATTGGGTACCACCACCGGATGATCGGATGGGTACGGTGGGAATAGCTCAGCGATTTGTTCTGGGGTGAGAGTCTTTAATAAAATCGCGTGCTCTATCTCTGACTCCCCTTGACTGGATAAATCCCATGCCATGACCTTTGTCCAAGTAAGTGTATTAAGCGGCTGCCATGGTTCAGGCGAGTAACTGGAATTGA
This sequence comes from Anaerolineales bacterium, assembly GCA_049287485.1. Lineage (GTDB taxonomy): Bacteria > Chloroflexota > Anaerolineae > Anaerolineales > UBA4823 > FEB-25. Next base: position 18,065 of record JBAQFX010000071.1, on the reverse strand, counting down.
GCAGCTTGAGCATCGCATATTCCAGGCTTAAGGCAGCCCCTTTGTGGCCTGCCAGGTAAGCATTCACCCCATCCGCATAAGCTTGTAAAGCTGCCAGCTCTTCTGGGCCCATGGCATCCAGCTCTTTTTGAGCCACCCTGGCCCAGCCCAGCGTGCGCAGGAAGGTGTCCGTATCTAGCTGGTCCTTCCCAAACATCTCGGAAAGCCTGCCCGAGCCTATGTGACGCCAAAAATCCATCTGCCAGAAGCGGTCTTGTGCATGCACATAGCCTTGGGCAAAGAACAGGTCATGGGTGGTTTGAGCATATATATTAGGAATCCCATAGCTATCCCTGAAAATATCAACCGGGTATTCCAATCCATTGAGTTTCACTTCGCCCGAAGTCTGTGGGAACGAGCTGCGTGTCAGGTATATGCCAACCGCCCCCAGAATGATAGCAAGTACCACCACTACGCTGATAATGGTAAATAACACACGAGCAATCTTGGAAAGCATATCTCCTCCTTTGGCAAGGAATTTAATAATCCGAGAAATAAGTGTTCAATTATTTAGATTCGGGAGGCTATTAATAGTTCCCTCCTTAGCGGTTATTATCTGTCAAGATAAAGGATTTAGCAAGGGAAAGCGAAAAATATCATTTGCGCATCATAATTGACTACGGTAACCATCCAGGGAGATCATATTTCTTGATTTCTAAAAATAATCCAGGCTGCCAGCAGCGGGACCACAATCAGTCCCAGGCTAATTCCGAGAGCTGCCCAGGAGGGAGTGGTATCTCCTGACATCAAACGTGTCCCCCAGGTTGTTAATTCGCCCGGTAAATATTTTCCTAACCCTGGGATGCTGCCAATCAATCCAAGGAAGATTAACAAGCCCAGGGCTATCCCACCTGCTGCGGCCTGAGATTTGGTCAGGGTGCTGCAGCATAAGGTGATGGCAACAAAGACCAGCACATATACAAATAGCAATGCATTCAACACCAGCCAGTGCACAATATCCATAGCTTCAAATAACAACAGCGTGTAATAATAAGCAGCAATGCCAGCCACCGCCAGGCTGACTGCGAACATCGCCGCCAGTCCTAAGAACTTTGCAGCTAGAAAGGCGCCCCTCGGCAATGGCTTTACCAGCATCATGGCTGCAGTACCCTTGTCTTTCTCTTGGGCGATGGCGCCCATGGTCAATAACAATGCCAGAAGGATACCAAACTGAGCCATATTCTTTATATACTGGCCAACTGCATCCATCAATGTAGGAGGTGGCATTTGGATCGAAATTCCACCGGTGGGAATGAGCTTGAGAAGTTCTGGAGTGAATTTTGCTAATAATGGAGAGGTTAATCCAAAGAATAACAACACGATGACTACAACCATTAGGCGGTATGAGCGGATTAATTCCATCCATTCTTTACGGAATGCAACGAATAAGCTCATTTTTTATCCTCCTCTTCACCCACCAGCTGCAGGAAGACATCTTCTAACGAAGGTCTGACCACTTCGTATCGGCTAAGAATCAATCCGGCCTGGTTGATCGAAGCCAGCAATGCTCTTTTCGCCATATCAACATCACTTACGATCACGCGTGCCACCAACCCTTGAATAGAAATATTCTTTACCCAGGCCTCACGCTGTAATCTATTAGTCCATGCAACCATTGCTGCTTCGCTGCTTACGTCCACTTCCACTTCAAAAGCCGGAATGGCATATTCTGCCAGCAACGCCTCACGTGGGGCAGCAGTCACCAGCTTGCCTCGATTAATGATCCCTACCGTGTCGCAAACTCGTTCCACATCCGCCAGGATATGCGTGGACATAAACACCGTGCATTGCCTGTGTAATTGCTCAATGAAATCAAGTACTTCTTTCCGCCCTGCCGGGTCTAGGGCACTGGCTGGCTCATCCAGAAACAGCACCTGCGGGCGGTTCATTAGCGCTTGTGCCAGTGCCAGTCGCTGGCGCATCCCTCGCGAAAACCCGCCAATCCTCCTTTTGGCGGCTTCTTCCAGTCCTGCCAATTCCAGCAGTTCTTTCGTCCTGGCAGACCGTGTGGCCGCTGGCAATCGAAACACTCGTCCTATGTAATCTAGGAATTCAGCTGGTGTCATCCAGGTGTAAAATGCCGGCTCTTCGGGCAGAAAACCGATTTGCTGGGCTATTTCATTATGACTGTCGGTAACCTCTTTTCCAAGCACCCAGGCTTGTCCACTGGTGGCATGCGCTAGGCCAGTAAGGATGCGAATGGTTGTGGTCTTGCCCGCCCCATTGGGCCCCAAAAAGCCAAAGACTGTACCTTCCTCCACCCTCAAGCCCAGTCCATTCAACGCAACAAACGACCCAAAAACCTTGCTTAACGCTTCCGTGCGCACTGCAAGCATGTAGCTATTCCTCCCGTCCCAAAATTAGATACACAATCGGCCCAAGCAGTTCGCCAAGGATGACAATCAATGCCCAGGCCCATTTAGGCAACCAACGCACCTTTTCACGCCTGCTTAAATCCACCAGGGCTACGATCATCAATATCAGCTGAAGCAGGACAAGCGGTATGATAAACGGTAGCAGTTGGAGAAATTTTTCCCAAGGTGTAATTACCTGTTCCATTTTTAAATCCTTTCCTGTTGGTTTCGCAGGTCAAAAATATTCTTATAACTCAGATAGGATAACTATGCTCTAGAACTCACAAAATGGCTCACTCAGCCAAAGCAACCACAAAAGCAATGGCATTGTTTTGGGAATGGCTTAAGCTTAAAGACCAGGTATGAATCTGCTGCTCTTCTGCCAATTTTTGCGCTGCGCCATGCAGGTTCAACAATGGCTCACCTGAAGCACCCCGGCAGATTTCAATATCATGCCATGAGATATACCCAATGCCGGTACCAAAAGCTTTTGCCACTGCTTCTTTGGCGGCAAAACGAGCTGCCAGTGAAGCCATATTCTCACCATTTTCAGCCAACTCCTTGGAAGTGAACAAGCGCCGTAACAAGCGTTGCTTATATCGCTGGCAAGCGGATGTAAACCGCTCAATTTCGATGATATCGACGCCCGTCCTCAAGCTCGGCATACCAACCTCATTTACTGATTCGGTTTTTCAAAGGATCCTGCAGTTGCAATGACCAGATTATCCGGGTTTAGATAACGCCTGGCGGTCTCCAGGATTTCATCGGTCGTGATTGCGCGAATTAGCTCAGGATAGCGCTGGTAATAATCAAGCCCCAGTTTATAGCGCTCAAGGTTTACCAGCGCAGATGCCACCCCTCCATTGGATTCAAGCGAGAGCGGCAAACGACCAATATAATTAGCCTGGCTGTCAGCCAGTTCCTCCTTGGTGATTGGCTCAAGGACAAAATGGGCGATTTCCTGGCGTATCAACTCGATTACTTTTTCGAGATTGTTGGGATCGACCCCCGCAATGAAAAGCCACGGTCCGGGGCCGATTCCACCACTCAGACTGGAGCTGGCATGGTATGCCAGCCCTGAACGTTCCCGCACTGATTCCCCAATGCGTCCGAACATCCCAAATTGCCCCAACACATTATTACCCAGCGATGCTGCCAGAAAATCCACAGAGCGACGAGGTGGCCCAGCCACGCCCATCACGATATCCGCTTCCGACTTGCCAGGGATATTCACCTGGCGGGATATGATCCCACTTAACGGTTGAAGTACTGGAAGCTCGGCCTCCTCTGGCTGTTGAGGATTATCCCAATCTCCTAGATAACGCCTGACCGAATCCAGGGCTCGCTCCGTTTCGACACCCCCAATAATACTTATAACCATTCGTTTGGGTCCAAAATATGTCTCATGAAAAGCAATTAAATCCTCACGGGTGATTGAGCGAATTGTTTCAGGGTAGCCATCTTCCGGATGACTGTATGGGTGTCCCACATACAGCAACTCATCAAATGCAAGTGAAGCCATTTCAGTAGTGCTTTGAGCCCGGATAGCCAGGCTGGTAAGTAATTGGCCTCGCAGGCGTTCAACCTGTTCTGTGGGAAAAACAGGATGGCGTACCACTTCTGCCAGGGTACCGGTGAGCAAATCCAGGTCTTCCCCCAGGCTGTGACCATAGAATCCAATCGAATGAGTACCTCCATCAAGCCCAAAGCTGGCACCATTGGATTCAAGCCCATCATAGATTTGCTGGAAGCTGTGTTGTGTGCTCCCACGCATAAGAGCCAGGGATGTGAATCCTGCCAGACCGAGCTTATCAGGTGGGTCAAATATCGCCCCGCCAGAGAGATAGCCTGTAATGACTACCGAAAGGCTGCTTAAATTGGGGCGAATGAGTGCTACGATACCGTCGGGGAGTTCTTGCCGGACAATATCGTCTGGACCTGGGAGTGAATGAATGGTCAAGTCTATATTACTCCTGCTTCCTAAATGAAATAACCGCAAGCTATCGTCCTCATCATGAAGCGGTTGTATTGGGAAGATAAACACCCAGGGTACGATTCTGTTGTCGCAGGCACGTCTGGGCAAGCCGCTGAACGTCTTCTGGGGTGACAGCTTCCAAACGTTCGAGATACGTTGTGAACCAATCCACCGTGTCAAACATCTCTGCAAACCCAAGCCAGAACGCTTGGTTGGAGACTGACTCACTGGCGTAAGCAAAGATTGCCCGCGCTTGTTTGAGTGCCCTCTCCAGCTCCACCGTGGGTGGAGGAGCGTCCTGTAACTGCTTGATCTCGGCTTCCATGACCTCGATGCATTCGCTGGCCGTGTGCTTGGGATGGACTGTGATCACCGTTGTATATAGATAGGGGTCGATGGTGGCTTGTAAACCCCCATTTACGCTGATCGCCAGCTCCTTTTCCACCAGCGCTTTATATAGGCGGCTGGTCTTGTTTGTCACACCACCTCCAAACATATTCAGGTTCGTAGGACCTGTGAGCAAGCTATCTAATATATTGAGGGCAAAGAAATCAGCCGCTTGTGCTGCCGGTGCCCTATATGAAATTTGCAGGTAGATCGTCTCTCCTGGTCCCTCCACAGCCACCCGCCTCTCCCCCGCTTGAGTGGGCTCAGTTCGCACCAGCCGCGGTATTTGTGGACCAGCTGGTAATGGTTCATACAGCTCTCGAATTCGCTCGAGCATAGATTGAGTCGTAAAATCACCCGCGATCGATAGTACCGCATTATTGGGGATATAGTAAGACCTGTAATGACGGTAAAGGTCATCTCGCTGCATCGAATACAGGTCGGTTAAATCCCCGATGATCTCATGGTGGTAAGGGTGGACCCGAAATGCCGCCGATTGTATTTCCTCACTTAACCGGAAAAGCGGTTCGTTTTCGCTGCCCTGGCGCTCTGATATCACCACTGTGCGTTCTGAGTTTACTTCATTCGGGTCAAACAGGCTGTTGAACATCCTGTCAGCTTCCAATCGCAAGGCAAGGTCAATCTTATCTGCAGGTAGGGTTTCAAAATAGGAAGTCCAGTCCAGGAAAGTAAAAGCATTCAGATAACCGCCCTCGCGTGATATCGCCTTGTCTAGGGCGCCGAGTGGAAAATCTGGAGTACCTTTAAACATCATGTGCTCTACCCAATGGGAGGCGCCAGTCATTCCCGGGACTTCATCACGCGAGCCAACCCGGTACCAAATCCATTGGCTGATGATTGGTGAGGTATGCACCTCTTTCAGCAATACGATTAAGCCATTAGAGAGCGTGAGTTTGGTGAGCGATTCATTCATGAGACAGGTGAGCTATTGAACCGGGTAGAACTATGAACATCGACCAGTGATCATCAATATCAGGTTTCATTGTTTACCAAAGAAGATGCCACACATCCAGCCAGACCACCATTGATTGCATAACGGAAAATCTTTTGGGGAATTAAAAGCTGAATTCATCAATGTCTTATATGGTTCAATAACTCCTTGCAGCCCCACAATGGATTGATGTAAATCGGTTTGGTCAATCGCAATATCCACTGGCACCTGCATGGAAACTGGCACAGTAATGCTCAACGGAACGGTTGTATTAACCGGGATGTTTATATCGAAGTTCGCTTGGATGGAGGTATTCGCTGGAAGTGTTAGGTCAGTCAAAACCGCTGTGTTATTTAGGTAGATATAAGCACCTGAGATTCTCGTATCTTGTACCAATGACAATTGTGTACGCTGGTTTATCGGCAAGTCAAAGACTACTGGCAAGGTATCCTGTAGCTGCACCGTCGTCTGCATTGGCACAGTCGTGATAATATGCGCTTTATCCATCAGCGCTAGATTCTCGGATGTACCATTAATCAATCCTTCGGCAATTAAGGACTTAAGTTCGAAAAAATTGTGCCCAAGCGAGATCAGGATGGCCAACAAGAGTACATTGACAAACAGCGAAAAAATGCACGTAACTGTCCAGAAGGCAGGTAGATATTTTCCCTGGTAAGTGGTTTTTTGAAGCCTTGGCGAACGTTCGTAATGCTCTTTGGCATCTCCAAACCATGATTTGACCCTTTCGTATGCTTTTTTTATCCGTTCGTTTACATACCCCTCGGGTTCCGTTTCAGGTCCAATCTCAGGTCCAATCTCAGGTCCAATCTCAGATCCCATTTCAGGTTTCGTTTCAACTTCCTGATCGGCCTGATCGTCAGGCTGAAGTTCATCCTCTGGTTCCGGCAGGTTTGGCTTGGAATTATCCATGAATACCTCCTGAATCTGTATAAGTTGAATATAGCACAAACAGGCTGATTAGGAAAGCTTATTCTTCAGTCAGGCGTGCCATAATTCGAGTAATCAATTTGCTAATTTCTCTTGTGCAATCAACCCCCTCAAGCTAAAATAAGTGGCGGTCCCGCTTTGGTAGGAATTTGCTATCCCAGCCCCCCTACCACTGTGATGGAAAGCTGGAATTAATGTCTCAGACGGCGAAAGCCGTCTTTTTGAGGAGTACATACATTGGTAGATGATATTAGCGGGAAATATCTTGTTGCTGTCATTGGGGCTGGTCCAGCCGGCCTTTTCGCTTCCAGGTTGCTTGCCTCAAACGAGATACATGTCGTGCTCCTTAACCGGGATATTCTTCCTGGAGGATTGGCAGAGTATGGCATTTTTTTTGACAAGTACAAAATGAAAGAAGGACTACGCAAGCAGTTTCAGCAAATCCTGGAATCTCCAGATATCGAGTACTTTGGCAATGTCACTGTCGGTGAAAGTGGTGATATCCGCCTCTCCGAACTGCGCGCCATCGGGTTTCAAGCGTTATTGGTCACCGTAGGAGCCCAGGGCACCAAATGGTTGGGGTTGCCAGGCGAAAATTTGACGGGGGTCTATCATGCTAAAGACCTGGTATTTCACTATAATTTACTACCTCCCTTTAGCACCATGGATTTCCGCATTGGCAAGCGCGTAGCCCTGATCGGTGCTGGCAATGTGATGCTGGATATCGCCCATTGGCTGATCCGCGATCTCAAGGTGGATGAAGTCGTCTCGGTTGTGCGCAGAGGTCCAAACGAAGTCAAATTCTCCAAGGAGGAGTTGAAAATCGTCGCTCAGAACCTGGACTTATCAGCCTTATCCTCTGAGATCGAGCGGGTTCGCCCAATTGCCAATGAGGTCGGTCAGAATGTGGATGAAGCCAAGGAGTATATCCTGTCTGCATTACCCAAAGCGTTACCTCCGGTCTCAAAGACCCGTTTCTATTTTGACTTTTTAGCTTCTCCCAGCCGCATTTTGGGAAATGAACAAGGCTTTGTGAACGGACTGGAAGTCGAGGATACCACCCTGGTTTGCGCCGAAGGAGCCGTGCAGGCGAAACGGTTGGGTACCAAGCGTGTTCTGGGGGTGGATACGGTAGTTTTCTGCATCGGCGACAAGGTGGATGAAACATTTGGATTACCAGTCCGGCATAATGCTTTTGTTAAGAATCCCAACCCCCTTTACCCGGTAGACGAGCTATCTTATGAAACCTATGATCCAGACCTGAATCGCCCCATCAATCGTGTGTTTGTGGCTGGCTGGTCGCGTGAAGCCAGCAGCGGGCTGGTGGGTGTGGCACGTAAGGATGCTGAACACGGTGCCAGGGCTGTGCTGGATTATCTCCAAACGTCACCCAGATTGGTGGATCCAGCTAACATCCTGGATGAATTAACCGTAAGATTGGATAAGCTAGATAAGCCCATCGTACGCAAAACAGACTTGCAGAAGCTGATCCAGGCTGAACTTACCCAGGCAGAGCGATTAGATCTTCCTGCGTATAAATATGCCACCAACGACGAGATGTTAGCCGTCATGGGGCTTAAAAAAACCGTTTCCGGGTAAGATATTCTAATAAAGTAAAACTCAGGATGGAATATCACCAATTCTGGGCTGAGGCTTTTTATATGGGATTAACAGTAACAATCCAATTCCAATGACCACCTCGCCTAGAATAAATCCAATCTGCTGGTAAATGCCAAATACCGGTATTTTAGGATAATTATTGCTCCCAAAACCGAAAATATCTGCCATTCCACAAGCCACTGCAATGACATAACCAGTACCGACTAGCCGTAAGCCAATATCTGAGGCGATTGATTTCTGCCCGCCATTCCATAAGACCATCAGGCTGATGTATCCCCCCAGGCAAATGATGCCCAGGCCTACCAGGAAGGTGGCGATCTGCACAAAACCCACCACTGGGCTGCGATCTAAACCAAACAGTCCTGGTTCTGCTCCCAGCAGATAGATCAGAAAACCGAAAATGGTTGCCCCCAGACCTATACGGATGCGTAACCTCCCATTCGTCTTGCGAACAGGCGCAGCATCTGTCATACGACCTCCGGCAAGGTGTTTTGAAGGTGAGCCAACCAATTCTTACCCAGGATGGCAGCAATATCAGTCTCAGTATACCCCTTTTGGGAGAGAAGGGGAATAATTTTGCGTAAATCTGCGATCGAATTGATCTCTTTTGGAACTGACTGCACGCCAAAACCACCATCAAAATCACTTCCAATCCCCACGTGGAAAGCATCGCCTGCCTTTTGACAGACATAATCAATCTGGGCGATATAGCTATCCAGGGTCACAATATCCCGTCCTCCTGCCTCCCTCCAGCCAGGTCGTAAGAAACCATTGGATGGCACAATCCCAATCGTGCCTCCCCGTTCCAATAAACCCTCAATGACCCGGTCAGTCAGGTGCCTGTTGCTGTTCGATTCTTTCAACAAAGCCAATGCATTGGCGTGTGAAGCAATGATCGGACCCTGGTACGTGTCCAGGGATTCAAGGGCGGCTTTTTCATCCATATGGCTGAGATCCAATGTCAAATGAAATTCTGCCATGCATTCCAATAATGCGTATCCTTCTTTAGTAAGGCCGCCTGGTTCACCTGTGCCACCGCAAAAACGTGTCCCTACCCAGGCTGGACCGATAATGCGCACACCTCGTTGGTACCAATCTTCCAATTCCGCTGGCTCACGCACCCCCTCTGCTCCCTCCATCAGGACGACCAGACCAACCGGATGTTCATCCGTATCTTTACCTTGCCAATGTGCCAGGATAGACTCCAGGTCCCCCCTTCTTTCTATCTTTTGGAACATCTCCGGGTGCTCACCAACCAGGCGGTCGTATGCCTCCAGCTGTTGTTGATAGCGCATATGCGCTTCCTCACCGGACGCATAACATTGCACATCCCACTCACCCAGCTTGTGCCTTTCTGGGGCAGCAAACAGGGTTGAAAATACGATCGCCACCTTCCCGCGCTGGTAGTCTGGCCAGCCAAGCAGCGTATCTCCATTGACCTGTGGAGCCAGGCTGCCCTGTTCACCTCGACGCGTCTCTTCCACCGACAGGCAATAATTTCGCCTAAAAGTGAGTATATTCCACGCCAGGTCTTGATGTGCATCAATCAGCAATGGTTCAATCATAGTGTTGTGGATGATAACAGGCTTTGCGATATTTGGCGGTCGAGTTTTCCCATCGGAAATTGTGATAATTCAGGCAGGCTGACCCAGCGTAAATCTGCAACCTGGATAGGGTGTGGTTCTCCCTGCAGGGCGTAGCATTGAAAAGCATGCAGGGTAACCCGAAAATGGGTATAGGCATGCTTGAATACCCCTAACTCCATACCCACCTCAATTTCCATCTCCAGTTCCTCTTTAATTTCCCTCTGTAGGCAGCTTTGCAGGTCTTCGGCTTCCTGTTGCTTGCCACCCGGGAATTCCCATAGGCCTCCAAGCAGCCCGTGCGGAGGCCGGCAGGTGATCAACACCTTATCCTCTCGTCGGATTACGGCTGCCGTGACCACATGATGTGGGATAGCTTGTTTGGCGCGCAGCACCGGTCGCTGCTCCTGGATTCCCAGTGCCCGCGCCTGGCAGCCGTCTTCCAGGGGGCAACTTACACAATCTGGGTTCTTTGGCACACACAAACCAGCACCCAGGTCCATCAACGCCTGGTTATATTCACTCGCCTGTCCCACAGGTAAATTCTGAGCAGCCAGCTCCCACAGCTTCCGTTCGCCGATTGTCGATCGGGCATCTTCATCGACATTGAAATAACGCGCTAACACCCGGCGTATATTGCCGTCCAGTGCAGGTTCATTGCTGCTAAAAGCAATCGATGCAATTGCAGCTACCGTATATCGCCCTATTCCAGGTAGCTTACACAGTTGAGATGTTTCTTTCGGCAACTGGCCATGATAATCCTGCATTACTATTCGGGCCGCTTTATGCAAGTTGCGGGCACGCCCATAATACCCTAGCCCTTCCCATGCTGCCAGCACGTCTTGCAACCCGGCCGAGGCCAGTGCCTCGACATCCGGGAAGCGCTGCATCCATCTCTCATAATAGGGAATAACGGCCTCGACGCGCGTTTGCTGTAGCATGACCTCCGAGACCCAGATTGCGTAGGGATCATGAAGTCCTCGCCAGGGGAGGTTACGGGCATGTTCAGCATACCAGCTGAGTAATCTCGTTGAGAAAAGTGAAGATTTCAGAGTCGTTGTTCCTGGATTAAGCTTAATAGGTAAAATCAGGATTTTTCAATGGAAAATCTAAAGGGGAAACTCTATACGGTCTTTTGAACTTACATCTGAAAGCCTGTCTTCGCCGGCACGATTTTATACTGGTAATTATCCACGTAGTCCAATAACCGGTTGATCAACCCCTGCCACTCAGTAGAATCCATGATGCCTCTCATAGCGCTCAGGTCAGGCATTTGGGCTGAGGCCATGATCTGCGGCTGCTCGCCATACATGGTCAGCCAGGCATCCTTTAGCTCCATCCCCAGCTGTTGTACCTGTGGAATGAACTCCCGTACGACAAATTCAAAATATTCCTGCTCGCGACCTGGTGTGATATCCCAGGTCATGATTAATTTAACAGTCACGATGTAACTCCAATTTGATCAATGCTGGTATTCCAGCACCACCACGCGTGTTTCTTCCGGGATCATGCTCTTGGAGACCTTGAGCGATGGTTGGGGTTTGATTGCACCCAGGCCCATTTCTTTAATAAATTTGCTCAGCGGTGCCAGCTTGAGGTTGCAGGCGGAGGTTCCATAATGCATCGGGATGACGAACCCAGGCTCTAGCAGGCTGACAACTTCTGCGGCCTTGGCAGCATTCAACCCACCTCCACCGCCTACTGGCACCAGCACAATATGCACCGTGCCTAAAGCCTCGATTTCCGTCTGGCTGGGTACACGTCTCAGGTCTCCCAGGTGGGCCACGGTCACACCTTCATAGTCAAAGACGTACAGGGTGTTGCGTGGCTCATCTGCCTCATGCTTCCCGTATCCATTGGTCTGGATTCCGGTTATGAATACATTGCCAATCTCGAATTCACCCGGTGTGTTGATCAGGTGTGAATATCCCTTTACTGCGGAAGTGTAACCATGCCCTGGTGCCTCATGGCTGACGGTGACAATATCTGCCTTCAATTTGAGCGGCTCGTAGCCAACCACCTGGCTGTCAAAAGGATCGGTGACAACCGTTGCCAGGTTGCGCTCGGTCAAACGAAAACAGGATAAACCATACCAGGTAATTTCCATGCCACCTCCACTGAGAGTAAATTATATCATTGGGCACCTTCTGAAATCCCAGCTGCATTGCCTTCCAGAGCTGCAGGCATGGTATGATAACACCACAATGAACTACAGTCCACCCAGTTTGGATATCAGTAAGTCACCCTCTGCCAGAGTGACGCAGCTTGAAGATGGCACCTGGCATCTGGAAATTCCCACCCAACCTCAGCGTGGATATCGCCTAGCTCAATTGGATGATCATGGTTCGCTGCGGCGGCAAAACTTTCCCTGGAAGTCCCCTCTCACCCTGAGCTTACAGGCTCGTGTTTCTGCAGCAGACCTGCCTGGCACCTGGGGCTTCGGCTTATGGAATGACCCCTTCAGCTTTATGCTGGCATATAGCAAATTGGTTCCCCGCATCCCAACCTTACCTCAGGCAGCCTGGTTCTTCCATGCCTCTCCCCAAAATTACCTTTCCTTTGTGGATGACCAGCCCGCCAATGGTTTTTTGGCCGCCACCTTCAGTTCTACAAAAATACCCACAGCTCTACTGGTTCTATCTTCTCCCATCCTGGCACTGGCTCTGATTCCCACTACAGCTCAGCTGGTGCGCCGCCTGTTTCGGCGTGTGGTCCATCAGGATGCCTGTCAGATCCATACCACTGAGATGGAATGGCATACCTACAGCCTGCAATGGGAGCATGATTGGGTCAGATTTCACCTGGATGGGACACAGTTTTTTGAGACCAAAATCTCCCCTCAGCCGCCGATGAGCCTGGTGATTTGGGTGGATAACCAGTATGCTGCCCTGCCCCCCTCAGGCAGGTTTAAGTTTGGCACCCTGCCTAATCCCGAGCCCGCCTGGTTGGAGATCCGGGAGATACGTTTGCAGGACCATGGCTAAACATACATAACTGGGCGATATCTCACCAGTATTCAGTGCTGCAATCATTTTACATGAGTGTATAATATACGCTTGCCAGCTAGGAGGCATGTTTTCGTAACCTGATGCGACCCGTTTACCCTTTCACCGCCATCGTTGGACAGGAACGTATGAAGCGTTCCCTGGTCTTGAACGCTGTCGACCAGCGCATTGGTGGGACGCTCATCCGCGGCGAGCGTGGCACGGGTAAGTCCACTGCGGCGCGTGCCATGGCTGCCTTGCTACCCGATATTAAAGTCTTCGCCGATTCGCCTTTCAACGACGACCCCGATGCGCCCCTCACCTGGTCTGACTGGGTCAAGGAACGCAAAGCCCAGGGCGTTGACTTGAAAGTCGTCAAACGTCGCATTGCTTTCATCGACCTGCCTATCAGTGCCACCGAAGACCGTGTGGTGGGCACCCTGGATATTGAAGCCGCCATCCAGAAGGGTGTGCGCATCTTCGAGCCGGGCGTGCTCGCCTCCGCCAACCGTGGCTTGCTCTACATCGATGAAGTCAACTTGCTGGACGACCACGTGGTCGACCTGCTGCTGGATTCCGCCGCCATGGGGGTGAATGTGGTCGAGCGTGAAGGCATCTCCTTCGCCCACCCGGCCCGCTTCATCCTGGTGGGCACCATGAATCCCGAAGAAGGTGACCTGCGCCCGCAATTATTGGACCGCTTTGCCCATTCTGCCGAGATTTACGGCATCCGCGAAGCCCGCGCGCGTGTTTTGATCATGGAGCGTAACCTGGCCTTCGAGGAAGACCCTGAGAAGTTCCGTAAGCATTGGCTGGACAAGGAAAAAGAGCTTTCCCGCCAGATCGAAATGGCGCGTGGACTGGTGGACCAGATCACCTATACCAGTCGTGATTTACTTTCCATCGCTGCTCTCACCGCCTCGCTTAACGTGGAAGGTCACCGCGCAGACCTGGTGATCCTCAAGACCGCCCGCGCCCAGGCTGCTTTTGATGGTCGCAGAGCCATCACCGAGCGCGATATCGCCCTGGCAGCCGAGCTGGCACTGCCCCACCGCATCCGGCAGGGACCATTCCAGCAAGCGGTAGTCTCGGAAGACGAGCTACAGGAGCGCATCGAGCAGCTGCAAGGCTCATCAGTTAGCGTAGGAGAGCCAGAACCAGTGGCGGAGGACGAAGATCATACCCCCCGCTTTGATAAAAAAAAAAGATCTAAACCTCACCTCGGAGCAAGACCAGCAGAGTCCGAACCAGAGTGAGCCTTCTCGGCAAAGCGTCTTTGACGTAGGCAATGCCTATTGGTGGGATGGGGGAGAGAAAGTCAAGGTGGGTGAATCCTTCCGACCGCGTAACCTGAATACTAATTTAGACCAGCTCTACCGCAAGCGCGCCGGGCGCCGTTCGCGCACCCACACCGACCGCAAGCGTGGGCGCTACATCCAGTCCCGCCCGGCCAATGGTAAAACCGATGATTTGGCCTTCGATGCCACCATTCGTGCCGCTGCCCCCTTCCAAAAGGAGCGTCAGGATTTGCGCAAGCGCGTGGCGTTTGCCATCCGCCCCACCGACTTCCAGCGCAAGGTGCGGGTGAAGAAGACCGCCAACTTCGTGCTATTCGTGGTGGATGCCTCCTGGTCCATGGCCGTCGCCGAGCGCATGTCCGCCACCAAAGGTGCCATCCTCTCACTGCTCACTGATGCCTACCAGCGCCGCGACCGCGTGGGCCTGATCGTCTTCCAGAAGGACCGCGCCACCATGGTGTTGCCGCCTACCAACTCGGTCATGCTGGCCCAGCGTGCCCTGGCTGATATCCCTGTGGGTGGCAAGACGCCCCTTTCCGCCGGGCTGTATATGGCCCACCAGACCTTGCAACGAGAACGCATCCTGCACCCCGACGTGCAACCCCTGGTCATCCTGCTCACCGATGGGGCGGGCAATGTGTCCATGTCCTCCATGCCGCCTCAAGATGAAGCCCACCGCCTGGCCGACCAGATCGCCGCTGACGACATCCACTGCGTGGTGGTCAATATGGAACATGCCGCCTTCGACCAGGGTCTGGCCCAAGCCCTGGCAGATCACCTGGAAGCCCCCTGCTACACCCTCAGCGAACTCAAAGCCGAAACCCTCTACAAAGCCGTCAAAGAAGAGATGGAAACCGCCCGGGGGTTGTGAATCCATTATGTTATTGCGAGTAGGACTGTTCTTTAGTCCGCCGAAGCAATCTCCCTTCTATCATAGTGAGGGATCGTTCTTAGCAAGCTAAGCAATCCTCTTTCTGTCATTGCGAGCGAGCGTAGTGAGCGAAGCAATCTCCCTTCTGTCATAGCGAGGGATTATTCCAAGCAAAGGAAGCAATCTCCCTCTTCCCTGACAATTCTCCATTATTTCGACTCTCCAAAAAAATCCTCATATAAGTCATCCCAATTCGGATTTATACTGTTGATCAATTCAATCTTCTTTTGCCTCGATCCACCTTTTATTTGTTTTTCCCGTGTAATCGCCATTTTGATGTCATTACCAGATTCGTAATAAACCAATTTATCTAGACGATACTTGGAGGAAAATACACCACCCTTACCTGTCTTGTGTTCAGCGATTCTGCGTCGCAAATCATTGGTAACACCTGT
Organism: Anaerolineales bacterium; assembly: GCA_049287485.1. Taxonomy (GTDB): domain Bacteria; phylum Chloroflexota; class Anaerolineae; order Anaerolineales; family UBA4823; genus FEB-25. The sequence goes on along the minus strand of JBAQFX010000071.1, from coordinate 2,599 downwards.
ATATAATACGGTGTGATATTGATTGGTAATTATATAGATGTAATATTGTTTCTCAGGCATTTATAGGATTTCTAAATGATAGTCGTCTCTTTGTGAATAATGTCTTGCATGTGTTTGAGGGAGATTGCTTCGGCAAAGAACGCCTCGCAATGACATTTTAATTTTGTCATTGCGGAATCCACCCCTCTTTGTCATTGCGAAACCAGCGCTCTTTGCTGGTTGAAGCAATCTCCTTTACGTCATCGCGGAATCCACCTGCTTTCAGGTGGAAGGAGTGCTTACTTTTTGTATGGCAAAGCAATCCTCTTTCTGTCATTGCGAGCGAGCGTAGTGAGCGAAGCAATCTCCCTTCTGTCATAGTGAGGGATCGTTCTTAGTGAGCGAAGCAATCTCCCTCACTGCCGGCAATTCCACACATTGAGAATCCAACAATCAGGTACAGAAGCATTCCCAGCAGATACGAACCCTTCAGGCAAAAAGAAAACCACTAACTGCTAATTGCTTTTTTGGGATTCTTCAACCCTGTGCGTAACTTATTCCCCACCTCACGCTTCACCCTGCTCGCTAGATCCTGCTCATGTTCGTTCAGGAATCTCTCCACCGCCTGCGAATCGAAGTACACCAGCTCCCTCAGCGCCCACGACAACGCCTTGACCACCATATCCTCGTGGTCTGCCACCAGCATGCGGCAGATGGCAATTGTGCGCGGCACATCCCCCTCGCCGCCCTGCGAGCGCATATTGAACGCCACCGTGCTCACCAGAGCTGCCCGCCTCCACCACAGGTTGGGTGACTGCGTCCACTTGACCATCAGTTCATCGGAAATCAGCCCATCTCGCCAGGCTGGACCCGACAGGGTACGTGCAAACGAGTCGGTCGTCCACCAGCTGTTGATGCCCTGGCCGAATTCCTCCAGCAATTCCGCATTCAAGCTGTGAAAAGCCGCCTTGTGCCCCGCAATCAGCTCATACGCCTGCCAGCGGTGACCATGCTTGAAGAATAATTCACGGGTAAAAGCCAACACATATGCACCAGGTGCCGTTCGAATCAGAGTAGAATATTTACGGCGTAGGGTCCGTTCGCTGGTGGTATTGTGGGTGGTGAGAGCACGCTGCTCTGCATCGAAAGTGACTGCAAGCTCGTCAGGCGAAGGAAATTCTACGCCTTTCATGCTACCTCATCAGGCAACCCGAGGTCGATGCTCGCTTCCCAGATGCCATCCACAAAGCGGGTCTTGTGGGGCAACCCGCTGAGCCGTACCAGGTCCAGCATGCGATCATTCCCCACCTGCAGGTTGCCGCGCAGCTGCCGGATGCCCTTGGCACGGGCATAAGTCACCAACCGCCCCAGCAGCAGCTTGCCAATGCCGCGGTTCTGGTAATCATCCGCCACCACCACGGCTGATTCAGCCAAATCCGCACGCCCCGTATCCAGCAAGGCATAGCGCGCCACGCCCACCACGATCTCTTGGTCATTTTCATGGCACACGGCCACGAAAGCCATGCGGGTGGTGTAATCCAGGGTGGCCAGGTAGCGCGCTTCCTTGTCGGGAAGCTCTTTTTTATAGGAAAGGAAGCGCAGGTAAATGCTTTCCACCGACAGGCGCCGAAAGGTGGCTTGCAGATCATCCGCATCCTCCGGCAGGATAGGTCGGATCACCACTTGGGTGCCATCCTTGAGGGTGTGGGGTTCTGGTTCGAGGGAAGCGGAGGAAGAGAGCATCAGTATACCTGGGTACGGGGGTCAAAATCGCCCCTGATTGTAACAGATAAGCCGTTAGAAAAAAGCGGGATTATGAACAATCGACGATGAGCGAGGCGCTGATGAATTGAATCTAAAAAAATTCAAATGCATTCAATTATGGTCCTGTGTTGGGATGAAACATAAACACTATGATGATTGCTGCATTCCTTGGGGACTTGTTCCGCGAATATCGATCGCCAAATACACTCCCGACTGTGTCGCATAGAACGCTCCTTGAAATAAATGCATTTGATGTTCGTTCCCAAAATAAAACGAATCGAAACGAATATTTTCCCTCGCAAGGTTGAAAATCTGAATTAATTGTTCCGTGAAAATAAAATAAATGCATTCAAATCACCATCAAGATGAAGTTGGTAAGGTGCGGGGAAAAAGAATAATATGAATGGTCGCTCACAAACCGCACAAATATCATGCAGGTGGCCCGAACAGGCAGGCATATAGTACACCAAGGCTTGCGAATACAAGAAGAGATAGCTGGTAGAGATGCCCCAGTGGGGCGTCTCTACAGGATAGCAGAGGTATTGAACCTATATCGCTCTTAAATGCATTCGCGGTAAAACGGACAAGCAAAGAGTTCATGAACATCCTTGAAATTCAAATGCATTCAATACATTGCTGCCAGGAAGGGCGATGAGGATCGTCGTGGATTGATAATGTGCTGAGAAAACCAACCCTATGTAATTACTCACGCATCCCGTACACCCATTTTTCGACCTCTTTCAAGCTGACTATCATAGGAAGATGAATTATTTAGAGATAGTTTAGTAGTTACAACCTTATGTAATTACTCACCACCCCCACCCCTTTTTCCCCTCCCCCGCAAGCGGGTGAGGGG
>JBAQFX010000070.1:0-36183 GCA_049287485.1 Anaerolineales bacterium | reverse complement strand
GGGTAGAAGAGATATTTGGTGATTGGTGAGTAATTACATAATTATTATAGCACAAATGTTTTATTAATAAAGAGGTTAACTTGTTTTTTTGGAGGAAAAGAAGAGGCCGATTATACCAGGAAGCGGCTAGACAATAGGGGTATTGGTAATGATTAACACCCCTTACCAAAGTACGATTTTTTTCCCGAAGATGGGGAAAAGTGAAAACCAGAAAATGTTGAGGTTTCTAATAGGATGAAGATTGAATGGAAGGTTGAGCTCTTAATCAGGACCAGATTGGGGTGAGAGGGTGCCAACGACAGAAAAATTTTGAAGCAGCGAATCATCGTGTGGAGCGTTGCTTATTTCTTCACTGAGGTCGCAGCCGGCACTGTGGCGAACCCAGTGCCGGCCATTGCGAAAGAAGTAACTGTCAGATACGTCGTAGACGAGGCCACGATATGCTATATAAGCAGGTGAACCGTCACGCCCATTGTAGTTGCTGAGCTCCTCAAGGGTAAAGACACGCATGACGCAGCTATGTCAATAATGCTTAGCGTAAAAATTTACCAACAAAAGGCGAGGTTTCACCCCGACGCAGATAGTGACCGGAAGGACCTTCTCCCAGGAACTCGGAGAACCATGATTCGTGTTCGATTTCTTCATTCAATATAGCTAGCGCAAGATCGTAAGTGCGATGATCCTTGCCAGCGGTGAGATTGCAAACATGGGTGTAACCTCGTACTGCGCAGCGCTCAGCTTCAACCAAAACGGTGAGTATTGCTTTGACATCAGTGGGATCTTTGGGCAATGCGGCAGGTGGGCAAGCCGAGATATCATGAAAATCATTCATGTGGTTTGGGAGCTTGCCGCCCAGTTCGTAGATGCGCGGGACAAGGGCTTCAAAATGGTTACGGTCTTCGATGCGAGCCGTTTCAGCAATTTCTTTCAAACCTTCACCTTCCAAGCCGATGAGATTAAAGCGCAGGATGGTGTAGTAATAGAAGGTGGTCAGTTCAGCTGAGGCATTAGCGATGAGCAGCTCCAGCAGCTCATCAACATTGATGCCAGATTTTTCTACCATTTCACGTGCTACTTTAGCCATAATAGGACTCCTTTAATTCAGATTATTTGATAATGTATAAAGATCCAATCGAGTAACCTTAGGATATTGGGGTTGGAATTGGTGTCAGGCCGCTCGGTTGGTTAAAAGGGTCGCCGTCCGGATATGTTCCAGAAGTCTTTTGGAAAGTACAGTTGTAAAGCCGGACAGCCAGATATAGAAAAGGTTTCACTCTATGTCAATCACCTCCCTTCGATTATTTGGTCAAGTGTTTTGTTGAGCAAGGCAGCTGGGGCAAATGCCAAAAATGTCGAGTCGATGGGTGATGAGACGGTAACCATATTTTTCCGCTAACTCAAACGATAGCTGATCCAGGGTTTGTCCCTCTGGATCAATAATTCGATGACAGCGGACACAGATCAGGTGGGGATGTGGGTATGGACGATTCCCGTCGTAGTGAGTGCTGCCATTGGCAAAGCCAAGCTCAAGAATCTCACCTTCCTCTTTGAGCAGTGCGACGGTTTTATATACCGTCGCCAGGCTCATCATTGGAAATTGCTCTTTAATTTGATTATAAACCTGTTCAACGGATGGGTGGTCATGGCTTAATGCAAATATGCGCAGTATCACGGCACGCTGCGGGGTAAGCCGATAACCGCGTTGCTTAAGTTTATTGACCAGGGTTTCGAAGCGTGCTTGTGATTCCATCCGTCAACCGTAAACCTTGATATTCATCGTCATTTTGATGAAATATCTGATGGTATGATCTGATATAGTGGTTAATCCTCACTGCCGCGCTTGCCCAGAAGATGATCGAGCTGGTAAAGACCGCCAACGCTCGAGCTGATTTTGGTGAGTGTATCCAGGATTTGAGAAGCGTTTTTCTCTTCTTCGACTTGCTCATTGATGAACCATTGCAAGAAGATCTGGCTGGCGACATCCTTCTCTGCTGTAGCCACGTTATAAATATTGTTGATCAAGGCAGTCACCTTTTGCTCGTGTTCATAGGTCTGTTTGAAGATGTCTTGCGGCGAAGCGAAATCCACTGGCGGTTGGGAAATGGCTTGCAGAACCACTTTACCACCACGGTCCAGGATGTAATTATAGAACTTCATAGCGTGCTCTTGTTCTTCTGTAGCCTGGATGCGCATCCAGGTGGCAAAACCAGGCAAATTTTCGGATTCAAAATAGGCTGACATTGACAGATAAAAATAGGCTGAATACAGCTCGTGCATAATTTGCTCGTTCATACGGTCCAGGACAGCTTGGGTAATCATTTTTCAATCTCCTATCGGTGGAATAAATAATGTTGGGTGGATGTTTTTATCACATTGTGCGATGACATGCGAGTAAATGCTGTAATTTCTGGAAGTCGAAAGAATTTGATCCTCACGAGATAATATTTTTCTATTGATAATAAATACTTATGAATAATCATTATTTATTTAGAAATTTTACCACAAAAATTAGAAATTTGAACACAAAAAAACGCTTTTAAAGTCAGCATATTTTTCTAAAGTGAGTTCATGAGTACGGACAATATCGAAAAATACCTTATAATCTGAACAGGGTCATTAAGCTCTGTGGAATCATCACCGATCATTCTCTACACAAAGATTATTCCTCCGCCACGCAAAGCGCGTACCTTGCTGAGACCGCGAGTCAGCCAGATATTGCGGCAATCATTGGATTATCGCCTTACCATATTACAGGCTGGAGCTGGGTATGGCAAGAGTACCGCTCTGGCTGAATTGTCACGTGAGGTTCAGCCGGTGGTCTGGTATCAGGTAAACCAGGAAGATAACGACCCACTGGTTTTCCTGTACCATCTGTGCCACGCATTTTTAAAGGTTTATCCAGATATTCCAGATTTACCCATTCCATTTTTGGATGCCTGGTTTAGCACGCAAGGACCGCTACCATGGCGAATGGTGGTTGATCAAGTCATCAATACATTGAGTTTATACCTATCTGAGCCTGCCCTGTTTATTCTTGATGATGCTCACCTTATTACCGAAAGTGGAGAAGTTGCTCATATCCTTGACCGTTTGATCGGGTTGGCTCCTGGAAATTTGCACGTTTTGCTCTCGGGACGCCCAACGATTACCCTGCCAACACTGGCTCGCTGGCGCTCACAGGGAGAAGTATTATTTATTGATCAGTCGGTATTAACTTTTGATTATGCTGAGATTGCTGCTTTATTTTCAAGCCAGTATAAACTTCCTTTGAATACAGATGAAGTGGAGTCGCTGCTTACCTATACAGAGGGCTGGGCAATTGCTCTGCAATTAATCTGGCAAAGCACCCGTCGTAAATCTTCTTCAGGATTAGATATCACGCATCGATGGCAAGTGGATTCCCTGGAGGCATTATTCGAAATGCTGACCCACGAGATTTTTGAGTGCCAACCGAATGATGTGCGTGATTTTCTTTTGATGACCTCGATCCTGAAAGAACTATCCATTGAAGCTTGCGATGCCTTGTTAAAAGCAACCGGGAATCAAATTGGGGGTGCCAAAGCCATGTTAGCCTACCTGCAACGTTTGGATCTGTTCGTGGTCGAGACAGGTGGTGGCAACCTGAGGTATCATCATATTTTTCATGATTATTTACGCCAACAGGCCAGCTCTGAGCAACGCAACAAGTGGAATCAGCTGGCGGCTGATTATTACAGGTCAAAAAAACAACTCGATGATGCAATCTATCATTTGCTAGGGGCAGAAGCATGGGAAGAGATAGGCGTTTTGTTGGATGGATATGCAGGAGCTTTACTAACCGCCGGGAGATTGGATACCCTGGCCTCTTACCTGGATGCCTTGCCTCCTGAAACGTTATACAAGCATCCAATGCTGGTGTTCACCCTGGGTGAGCTTGCTCGATTGCGTAGCCGGTTCGAAGAGGCACTAGGATGGTACCAACAAGCTAAAACAATCTGGCGTGCTCATGGACAGCAGGATGGTGTGGCGCGCGCCTTACGCGGACAAGCACGCGTTTATCTCGATACGGTCAATCCCAGCAAGGCCGAGCAATTGCTGGAGGAAGCCATTCGCTTAAGTGATGGCTTCGAAGACCGTGAAGCGCAGGTAAGGTTATTCGAGCTACTGGCAGAAAACAAGCTTAATGCCGGGCGTGTGGATGAGGCAGAAAGACTCAGGCAACGTGCAGAAGCTTTGCGAGTTGAAGGCCCTTCCAACGATCAGCTGTGGTTCCGGGTTCTGCTGCGCACCGGAAGGTTGGAGGAAGCACGCCGTAGTCTGGAGGCGAGTGCTGAGGCCGAACGCCTTGAGCCTGTTCAGACTCCACGCGCCCATCGTGAGACTATGTTGATCCTGTCACTGATCTATTCGTTTATTGGTATGGGTGAGCAAGCTTATCAGGCTGCCCTTGAAGGTACTCGCCGGGGAGAAGAGCTGCATTCACCATTTATCACAGCAGTCGGGTATATGCGACAGGGACATGCTCTGATGTTGGTCAATGAGCACACACCTAATATAGATTTATATACACGAGCCCGAGAGCAGTTTGAGAAGAGCGTTGAAATAAGCCATTCTCTAGCAGTACCACGGCTGTTGGTGGAAGCGGATTGGGGATTGTGCCGTATCTATGGTTATCAAGGAGACCTCAACAGGGCTCAAATACACGCTCAGGAGGGGATCGAAATTGCCGACTCCGCAGGTGATGAGTGGATTGCATCGCTGACACGCCTGGCGATGGGAGCCAGCCTAGTTTTATCCGCGCGCTACGAAGCTGCTGAAGAGTGGCTGAACCGGTCAATGCTTGGTTTTCAGGAATGTAGCGATCCATTTGGATATACCGCCACACGTCTGTGGTTATGCCTTGGGTGGCATCGACAAAAGCAATTCACTCGACTGGAGAGGCTTTTTCCAGAGGTCTTAGCGGATTGCAGGGATAAGGGATATGAGTTCCTGTTCAGGAACCCAACCTTGATTGGCCCGCCAGATGTGCGTGCTCTGGTGCCATTATTGATCATGGCTCGAGAACAAGGATGGGAACGATCCTTTTCGGATGAACTGATTGAAAGCATTGGTTTACGCGGGATTGAATTGCATCCCGGTTACAGCTTACGAATTCAAACCTTGGGAGGCTTCCAGGTCTGGCGCGGTTCTGAACCGATAAGCGCCAATAGCTGGCGGCGGGAAAAATCACGCCAGTTGCTCCAATTATTGTTGACTCACCGAGAAGCTCCACTTGATCGAGACCAAATCTGTGAACATCTGTGGGCTGAGGCTGATCCAATAACTGCGAGGCGTAATTTTAAGAGCACATTGAACACACTATATCAGGTACTCGAACCGGAGCGCGATCCTGGCAGTGAGTCGGCATTCATCCTCAGAGAAGGCAGCACGTATGGATTACGGCCTCATGCCGATATCTACCTGGATGCAGACCAATTTATTGAGACTGTTAATCAGGCTAACACGGCCTCGCGCTCAAAAATGGAGCTTTTACAGAAAGCGATTGACCTATATCAAGGAGAGTACTTACCGGATACCCTCTATGAGACCTGGACAGCTGAGGAAAGAGAACGGCTAGCGGCTATATATCTGGAGACTTCTGACCGATTAAGTGAATTATTACTTGAATGCAGGCAATATGGAGAGGCGATCGATGTATGCCAGCGCATCCTGCTCCAAGATAATTGTTGGGAAAGGGCTTATCGCCATTTGATGTTAGCATACCATCAGCTTGGAGATCGCGGTCAGGTAGGGCGTACCTATCAGCGATGTACTCAAACATTGCGGGATGAGCTAGATGTCACTCCATCGGCTGAAACCACAACCCTTTACCACGCATTAATTAAGATAAAATAATCCCTCAGCGGTGTGTTTTTAGGACTGTAACTGGTTGGTGACTATTATCTGCTATTCTGATGATAATGTCATCGATTCCACCTCCAAGAATCTCCTCATTTGTGATCCGGTTTGTGGTCAGTCAGCCAGGTGAGGCTTACCCAAACCAACAACCGATGTATCATGGCTCTATTCGTCATATCCAAAGTGATGAAGAGTTGAATTTCGGCTGCTGGAAAGAAGCTGAATCCTTCATTCGACGTTTTGTTCCTCTTGAAGAAAAATAATCGGAGCTTCAGATTTTTCACTGTGATAACATAAGGACAAATATTTTTCGGAAGGTTTTATGATTCGCAACGTGAAGATTTTAGCCACTGGAAGCCATGTGCCCGAGCGGGTGGTCACCAACGCAGAAGTGGATGCCTTGCTGGGTGAATCCACAAATGACTGGCTTATCGAAAATGTTGGCATACGTGAGCGGCACTGGATGGCTCCGGGTGAAACCACCTCCGACCTGATGACCGAAGCCTCTAAAAAAGCCCTGAAACGGGCGGGGTTGAAGGCTAAAGATCTTGATTTGATCATCGTTTCAACCGATACTCCCGATTACCTGTCTCCTTCGACCTCCGTTGTTGTGCAATATAAACTGGGAGGCACCAAGGCCGGCTGTTATGATGTCAACTCGGCTTGCGCGGGCTGGGTGATGGCGCTTGACCAGGGAGCACGGTATTTGATGACAGACAGCTCAATGAAAATCATCCTGGTAACCGGTGGTTATGGCATGAGCCGTTTCCTGGATTTTAACGATAAGAAAACCGCCAACCTGTTCGCTGATGGTGCCGGTGCGGTGGTGCTTGGAATTAGCGATCAGCCTGGCTTTATCAGCAGCAATTTCCTGGCAGTAGGTGAATTCCATGATGCCCTGGGAATATACACGGGTGGTGCTTTTCGTCCATGCACCCCTGAAAACCTGGCAATATATGGATCACCAAAAGTGGAGTTCGTGCGCAGGTTCCCCAAGACGTTTAACACCGAGTACTGGCCTAAATTGATGCAAGGGGCACTAGATAAGGCGGGGTTGACTTTTGATGATGTTGATCAATATTATTTCACTCAGCTCAACCTGCGAACCATTGAGTATATGATGGCACTGCTCAAGCAACCCATCGAAAAGACCCATTGGGTGATGGATAAATGGGGATACACTGGTTCACCTTGCGTGGCGATGGCTCTGGATGATGCCATTAATCAAGGCAAAGGTCCCAAAGCCGGTGATGTAATCCTTTTTTGTGCCAGTGGTGGGGGGATTACCATGGCATCATCTGTGTGGCGCTGGCAAGAATAAGCTTGAGCGGAAGGAGTGGAGTGAAGCATGTATATTGGTGACTATCTGGCACGGCGTGAGTTATATAGCCCGGATAAACTGGCTTTCATCGATGCAGGTAAAAACCCTGAATGGCGATTGACTTACCGGCAGGCCAACCAGCGGGCCAATAAGCTGGCAAACTGGCTAAAAGCACGAGGAATCACCAAGGGTGATCGGGTTGCCATTCTAGCCAGAGATGGATACGAGCATCTGGATGTTTTTTTTGCATGTTCAAAATTAGGAGCAATCCATACTGCGCTCAACTGGCGTTTACACTGGCAGGAACTACTCGAAATCTTTCACAACACAACACCTAAAGTACTGATATTTTCGGATGATTTCAGGGACAGTGTCGAACCATTGGTCAACCAATTTTCTCTGATGCTATTGCATCTTGATGGCGAAGGCGTGCTCAATAGCAATAAATTTGAAGAAAATCTTCAATCTGCCTCAGATGTACCGGTTTCCAAGGAGGACCTTGAAGCTGAAGATATTGCTGCCCTGATTTTCACCGGTGGGACAACCGGCATGCCCAAAGCTGCTAAAGTCTCGCATCGTATGATTGCCTGGAATACGCTGAACACGGTCATCCATGATATTACCCATAACGACATTTACCTGAATGTATTCCCCATGTTCCATACGGGTGGCTTATTTGTCTACACCCTGCCACAGGTAATCTTCGGGGGGACGACGATTCTCATCCGGCAGTTCGATCCGGTCCAGGTGCTGGATTTGCTCGAGCGCGAGCGTGCTACCGTTTTTGCAGCTGTGCCAACCATGTACCAGATACTAACCCAGGCAGCTAACTGGGAAAAGGCGGACTTATCTTCGCTACGCTTCTGCACTTCGGGAGGGGCACCATTACCCGTTCCACTGGTCGAGAAATATACCGCAGAAAAGGGGATTCGCTTCAAACAAGGCTTTGGCATGACCGAATTTGGCCCGGGAATCTTTGCTCTGGCCCCGGAGGACGCCATCCGCAAAGCTGGCTCGATTGGCCGGCCAAATTTCTTTGTGGAGGTGCAGATTGTCGATGATGCGAATCATTTCCTTGGACCGGATGAAGAGGGCGAACTGGTGCTGAAGGGCCCATCGTATTGTTCGGGGTATTTTAATAACCCGGGAGCAACGGCTGAGGCGGTTGACGATCGAGGTTTCTTCCACACGGGTGATGTGGCACGTTATGATGGGGAAGGATATTTTTACGTCGTTGACCGCAAGAAGGATATGTTTATCAGCGGAGGAGAAAATATCTATCCGGCTGAGATCGAAAAAGTGCTTTACCAGCACCCAGCAGTACTTATGTGTGCGGTAATCGGTTTGCCGGACCCAAAGTGGGGTGAAGTTGGCAAAGCCTGTGTAGTGCTGAAACCAGGGGAGACCACCACCGAGGCTGAGCTGTTGCAGTTTATGATGGATCATCTGGCAAAGTATAAAGTTCCCAAGACCGTCAATTTCTTAGCAGAATTGCCCATTTCAGCCGCTGGCAAGATCCTCAAGCGTGAGCTGAAACAGATATTTAATTCAGAGTGAGATCTATAGAAAATTACATCCTGTAACTGCTCAGTAACAAAAGTATGATATTGTAAAAAACAAGCTATGTCCAAAATAACTGTAAACGGTATCGATTTGTACTATGAGCTGCACGGACAGGTAGAAAAACCGGTGCTGGTGCTTAACAATGGCATCATCATGAACGCGGCCAGCAGCTGGGTTTTCCAAACGGAGACACTGAGGCGCCATTACTGTGTTGTGCTGTATGATTGCCGAGGGCAGGGACAATCCGACCACCCGCAAGATGCTTATTCGATGGAATTGCATGCGGACGATCTGGTAGCCTTGATAGCAGCGCTGGGGATAGAGTCAGCACATATAGCCGGAATCTCGTATGGCGGTGAAGTAGCCCAGGCTTTCGCTCTTAAGTATCCTGCACGAGTCAGGAGCCTGATCCTGGCAGACACGGTCAGTGAGGTTGGACCAGCATTGCAGACCATCGTCCAATCCTGGTTGGAAGCGGCTCGTGATGGTGATGCGCAGTCATTCTTCGACGTGACTGTTCCCTGGAATTTCTCAGCACAATTCATCGCCAGCAACCCGGGTTTGCTCAAGGATGCCAGGAAACGCTATGATAGCCTGGATTACCCTGCCATCGTCCGGCTTTGTGAGTGCTTCCTGGAGGTGGATTTTACTGCTCGATTGGGAGAAATTCATGCGCCAACCTGCATCATGGTTGGCGCCTTGGACCTATTGAAAGGTCCGGATTATGCTGCTATCCTTAAGCAGCATATCTCGCAGGCTGAGTACCACATCCTGGCTGGGGCCGGGCATGCTTCCTGTTGGGAACGACCGCAGGAATTCAACAGCGTGATCCTGGGTTTTTTGGCTAAAAATTCGTAAATGATAAAGGAAGGGAAAACGATGAAATTTAAGGATAAAGTCGTCTTGGTCACCGGCGGAGCAGCGGGTATAGGTAAAGCCACAGCCCTGCGTTTTACAGAGGAAGGCGCTAAAGTTGTGATCTGCGATGTAGATGAGACAGGCGGAAATGATATGCTCAGGCTACTTGGTCCGGAAGGATCGTTTTATAAAGTCAACGTGGCTTCACGGGAAGAGGTGCAGAAGTGGGTCGATACGGTGGTTGGGCGGTATGGTCGGATTGATGTGCTGGTCAACAATGCGGGGGTCCTGCGAGACGGTCAGCTGGTTAAATTCAAGGAAGGCCAGCTGGTTGGACAGATGCCCGAGGCAGATTTCGACCTGGTCATTGCAGTCAATTTAAAAGGCGTATTTAACTGCACCCAGGCCGTGGCGCCGGTAATGATCAAACAGGGCAGCGGTGTCATATTGAATGCTACCTCGGTGGTCGGGCTAGATGGAAATTTTGGACAAACCAATTACGTTGCCACCAAATCTGGAGTCATCGGCATGACCAAGGTATGGGCACGCGAGCTGGGCAGGTATCACATTCGTGTCAATGCGGTTGCACCTGGATTCACTGCCACCGAGATGGTAAGGGCCATGCCAGAGAAGGTGCTGGATGGTATGAAAGCACGGACGCCGTTGGGACGGCTGGGTGAGCCAAGCGATATTGCCAATGCATACCTGTTTTTAGCCTCTGATGAAGCTTCATTTATCACCGGGGCTACATTGCGCGTGGATGGTGGGATCGTTGTTGGTACCTAAAGAGAGGATTTTAAAAACAAGTTGAGCATGCACGCAGCCGACCTGTTGAGCACAAGAGCGAATCTAACCCCTCATCGCCAGGCATTGTTTGATGTACATACTGGTCAGGCATATTCATACGCGCAACTCAATCAACGTGCTAACCGCCTGGCCAATTGTTTGGCTGAACGATACGATCTCAAAAAAGGGGAACGTGTTTCCATCCTGGCATATAACGATTTGCCATATGTCGACCTGCTCTATGGACTGGGAAAGATCGGTGCAGTCTTTGCGCCCTTGAATTGGCGCCTGACGGCGCGGGAATTGACTTATATCATTAATGACTGCCAGCCCAAGGTGCTGGTGTGTGGTCCTGAGTTCATCCCGGTGCTGGAGGAGATCCAGCGGAGCATCCATATTCCAGCGATCATTTCCCTTGAAGGTGCAATGATCCCCGGTGCCCAGGCGTACGATGAATTATTGAACCAGGCTTCTGCAGAGGAGCCTCCACGCCCTGACTTCAGCCCGGAGGATGCTTATTGCATCCTGTATACCTCGGGAACAACCGGGAGACCCAAGGGCGCCGTGCTGCCTCATCGCCAGGTCTTATGGAATGCGATTAATACGGTGGTCTCGTGGGGGTTATCTGAAAAAGATATCTCCCCCCTCCTGACACCCTTGTTCCATTCGGGTGGATTATTTGTTTTCCTGGTCCCTTTGTTCTACATCGGCGGTCAGGTTGTCCTGACTCGCACTTTCGATCCAGAAGAAACACTCAAACTGATTGTTGATAGAAAATGCAGTGTCATCCTAGGCGTGCCGACCTTGTTCCAGATGTGGATGAATACACCGTATTTCAAAGAAGCTGATTTCAAGCATGTGCACTTCTTCATCAGCGGTGGCGCACCGTGCCCACCTTCCTTGATCCAAGCCTGGAGCCAATCGAAAGGGGTGGTGATGCGCCAGGGATACGGACTGACCGAGGTGGGAGTGAACTGCTTTTCCATGACTGATGAAGAGGCGCTACGTAAGGCGGGCTCGGTGGGAAAGCCGATCTTTCACAGCCGAATGCGATTGATCGATGAGAATGGGCGTGATGTAGCTGAAGGTGAGACAGGCGAGCTAATCATCTCTGGCCCGACGGTTTGCAGTGGATACTGGAATAACCCTGAAGCGACGGTAGATGCTCTCAGGGACGGCTGGTTCCATACCGGTGATATGGCGCGGAAGGACGATGAAGGTTATTACTACATTGCAGGGCGCTACAAAGACATGATCATCAGTGGCGGGGAAAATATCTATGCAGCGGAGGTGGAAGCTGTTTTTCGGGAACACCCCGACGTAGCAGATGCCGCCTTGATCGGTGAGTCCGATGAGAAATGGGGTGAAGTGGGCTTGATGATCGTAGCATGCAAACCTGAAGCCAGGTTATCGGGTGCTGAGTTGCTGGAATTTTGCCAAGGACGCCTGGCAAAGTACAAGATTCCAAAAAGAGTCGAATTTGTAGAGACTCTACCTTATTCTCCGTACGGCAAGGCGATAAAATCCGAATTACGGGAAATGTTTCTCGATAAGTGATGATTAAGGTTTAATTGATAAGGAGAATGCATGCCAGAAATATTCGCCAATGGAATAAATATCCATTATGAAGTCCAAGGAGAGGGCACACCCCTGGTGTTGATCGCTGGGCTGGGTTATCCATCCTGGCAATGGCACCGGATGATGCCGTACCTTGCCAAGCATTTATGGGTAATTGCATGTGATAACCGGGGAGTTGGTGGAACTGACAAACCGGCTGGTCCATATACGGCCAAGTTACTGGCCACTGATACGGCTGCATTTCTGGATGCTTTGAACATTGAATCAGCTGTGGTGATGGGGCATTCTATGGGCGGATTCATCGCCCAGGAGCTTGCGCTATCTTATCCTGCTAAGGTCAGTAAGTTGATATTGAGCTCAACAAATTTTGGCGGTCCGCATCATGTGCCGGTCACACCAGAGGCCATGGCAGTGCTATCCGATATGACCAGTGACCCGTTAACGCGCTTTAAAAATGGCCTGGTAGTCAGTACTGCTCCCGGGTTCGCCGAGCAGCACCCTGAGATCATCCAAGAATGGCTAAATTGGCGGATCGCTAACCCTCTTGACGTGGCAGGATACCAAGCACAGATGGCTATTGGTTTGGGGTTGATTTCGGAAGCTGCTTCGTTTGAGAACAGGTTGCCAGAACTAACCATGCCGACATTAATAATGTTCGGGGCTTATGACAAAGTGGTGCCTCCAGCCAACGCAGACATGCTGGCTGCCAAAATCCCTCATAGCAAGGTAGTCATCCTTCCCGAGGCGGGTCATTTCTTCCCGATGGAAGTTCCAGAAACCGCCTCGCAGGTGATCCTCGATTTCGTGAAAGAGGAGGTGTAATGCAAACGACTCTCAGATCGAATAGCAAAAATTTAGACGAGAAAACAATTCTATTCAAGGAGGAGTAAAATGAAAATTTATAAAGCTTTTAGCTTGATCATGGTAGCAAGTCTCTTGCTGGTAGCCTGTGGCCCGGCGGCAACCCCATTAGCTACCGCAGTACCCACGAGTGTGCCGACCGAGGTACCCCCCACCACTGCGCCAACCGCGGTACCACCCACAGCGGTTCCCACCGAAGTGCCTCCCACCGCAGCTCCGACTGAAGTACCAGCGTTCACCTGTGCGGAACCCATCAAGATCGGTCTGATTACCGATGTAACCGGTGCTCTGGCTATCTACGGCGTCATGATCTTGCGCTCGTTCATGCTTGGTATGGAATATGCCACGGGTGCGCCTGGTTCAGCAGGTGAGGTGTTTGACTTTTCGGCTACCCAGCAGAACAATTTTATGCTGGGTGATTGTGAGATCCAGGTCTTTGTGCGCGATGACCAGAGCACTCCCGACACCACAGCCACCCTGGCGCGTGAGCTGATCGACGTAGAAAAGGTAAATATCCTGGTGGGAACTGCTTCTTCTGGAGCCACCGCTACACTGCAGGGCATAGCGCTCGAAAACAAAATCCCCCTGATCGTAGCGCCAGCAGCGGCAAATGACATCACGGGTGTGAACTTCAATGAGTACACCTTCCGCACCAGCCGCAATAACTACCAAGATGCGATCAATGAGTGTCTGTACTTGAACAAGGAATATAAAACCTTTGTTCAGATTGCGCCTGATTATGCGTTTGGTCATGGCTCAGCAGAAGCCTTCCGGGATGCATGCACACTGGGTGGTGGTACTTTTGTGGCTGATGATATCTTTGCCCCACTCGATACTACTGATTTCACCCCTTACATGGAACAGATTTTAAACTCCGGGGCTGAAGCCTACATTGTCACCTGGGCTGGAGGTGGCTTTGTACCGTTAATGCAGGCAGCCGTTGACCTGGGTGTTACCGAGCAGATGTCGCTGGCAGCAACCTTTATCGACAATATACTCATGCCGATATGGTACGGTAACGCCATTGGCAGTACCAACGGCATCCTGTATCATTACTCCGCGCCACATCCGGCGAACGCAGCCAATGATTTCCTGACTGCGCAAGATAAGGCTCGATATGGCGTGATGCCTGACCTGTTTGATGCAGATGGCATGAACGCTGCCATCATGGCGATAGAAGCAATCAAGGCGACTAATGGCGATGTCAATGGCGACGCGCTGGTGGCAGTGATGGAAGGCATGAGCTTTGAAGGGCCCAAGGGCACTATTTATGAACGCCCAGAGGACCATGTGGCTATCCAGGATATGTATATCCTGAAACTGGTGAATCTCACCGATCCGGATGCCAACTTCTATGAATATGTTGAGACTACCCGTCCAGAGCCGCCATGCCTGTTACCTGAGAATCTGAAAGATCGTTGTGGCGACCTGCCATACGGTAATCTATCAGGGCAATAAAGCAAATATAGCGGATAAGGTGTTCCTGGGAGGCTTGGGCCTCCCAGGAACCTTTCAAGAGGACCATAGCTGATACTATCCAGAGCCTCTCTTTCATTCTAAATACCGTATTTTGTTTATGCAGATATATTTAGATTAGAAAATACCATGGCGTCAGAGATCATTTTTAAAACCATCAATATTCGCAAGGAATTTGGGGCTCTGGTTGCAGTTAATAACATTAATTTAGAAGTTCAGCGGGACACATTACATGCCATCATTGGACCCAATGGGGCGGGTAAAACCACTTTCTTCAATTTACTCAGTGGAAATCTCGAACCCACCAGTGGTCAGGTAATCTTCAAAGGTAAGGATATCACCCATCAGCCTGCATACCGCAAAATCCATGATGGCATCGGGCGCTCATTCCAGATCACGAATATCTTTCCCAATTTAACCGTCTTTGAAAATATCCGGTTGGCTTGTCAGGCACTGGGTAGGGATAATTTTAATTTCCTGCTGGATGCTATGAAAATTAAAGGTGATCAATCTCGCACATGGGATGTGATCCAACTGGTTGGGTTGAAAGAACGTGCATTTTCTTTCGCCCGCACATTACCGCATGGCGATCAACGGAAATTAGAGTTAGGAATGATCCTGGCACCCGATCCCGAGGTATTGTTACTTGATGAACCTACAGCTGGCATGGCAGCCGAACAAGTCCCTGAATTGATCGCCTTGATTCAAGAGATCCAACGCAGTGGGAATAAAACTGTCATGTTGGTCGAACACAATATGAACGTCGTGATGAGTGTTTCAGATAAGATCACGGTGATGCATCTGGGGCGCATCCTAGCAGAAGGCACTCCAGCGGAAATCACCGCCAATTCCGAGGTCCAGACTGCTTATCTGGGTGGTCTGTATAAGCTGCGGGGATAAATTATGGAACCCCTACTTGAAGTTCAAGGAATTCATACCTTCATCGGACATTACCACATCCTACAAGGGGTGGATGTATTGGTCCCCAGGGCATCGATCACCACGATATTGGGTCGGAATGGGGCTGGTAAGACCACCACTATAAAAAGCATTCTGGGACTTACTCCTCCCAGGCAAGGCAGGGTGATTTTTGATGGTCAGGATATCCAGGGTATGCATTCGTTCGATATTGCCAACCTGGGGATTGGTTTTGTGCCAGAGAACCGGGCAATCTTCCGCGATTTAAGCGTGGAAGAAAATTTGAGGATCGCTGAAAGGAAAAAAGGCGACTATGCCCGTAAACAGGAGCTGATATTCAGCTTATTCCCTGATCTCAAGCGTTTGATCGGCTTATCGGGAAATAACCTTTCAGGTGGGCAGCAGCAGATGTTAGCTATCGCACGCGCCCTGGTGGCAGATAACCGCCTATTGTTGATCGACGAGCCGAGTGAGGGCCTGGCACCTGTTTTGATCGAAAGCTTGATGGAGGCCATCCGCAAGTTATCGACAGATACCACCATCGTACTGGTTGAACAGAATTTCCTGGTTGCCAGCCAGCTAGCAGAATTTTATATCATCATCGAAGAAGGTTGTTCGGTAAAACATGGCAAAATGAAAGATCTTATCAATGACCAAGAAGCTATCCAGCGTTACCTGGGTGCTGCTTGAAGGAACAGCCATGAAAATATATTTCCGAAAAAACCTCCTTTTCTGGGTGACATTGGCTGTCCTGGCTTTCTTCTTTATTCTGTCGGCACGGGGTATGGCATTCAATGAGTGGGTCATCACCTTGTTGCGGGGGCTATCGGTTGGTTCGGTCACCTTCCTAGTTGCTTCTGGTTTTTCTCTGATTTTTGGCTTATTGGATGTGCTCAACCTGGCACATGGCACGCTTTTCATGATTGGTGCATATATCGGTTGGACAGTATTCGTGCGACCGGATACATTTGTTGATCTTATTCCACTGCTGGCGATATTTTTCAGCGGGTTCCTGCTATCAGGGCTGTGGCTGGGATTAAGCACGCGCTTACCGGCTGGCCGTTTGAGGCGCACTCTCCCGTGGGTCGCCTTACTTTTATCCGCTGGGATGTTGGTCTTGGTCTTGCTTCACTATCCCGTGAGTGGCTGGAACTTGAAGGTATTTTCCGAAACCCCTGGTACATATGCCTTCATGGCAGATCAAGGCTTGTTGGTGCTTCCAGCGGGCAAACCGTTTGAGATGTCACCAGCATTAGTTCTAGGTGGGATTTTGCTGACCGGTATGGTGGCAGCTTTTGGAATCTCCGGATTTAACCGAAGCAGAGTACAAGCAGGAAGGCAGATCCTAAACTGGCGGCAGTATGCAGCTTTCCTGCTCATATTGGGGACGGGTTTGCTGGTCTATTTCTACAATGATGCGCTGACGGAATTTCTGACCAGCATGAATACCTCCTGGTTGTTCCTGATCGCGGTGGTGGTGACCACGCTCAGTGGGGTGGCCATAGGCGCATTGATGGAATCAACTCTCATTCGACCGCTTTATTCGCGTCCGATTTACCAGCTGATGCTGACACTTGGTCTGAGTGCCATCGGTATAGAAATCGTGCGAGCCATCTGGGGCAGACCGGAATTCATCATGCCAAAACCTGCCCTGTTCAGTGGTACCGGGGATGGTTGCCCCGCCACTTCACTGGGGGATTGGTTGTCGCACCAGTGTTCAACTTTCCTGCTTATGGGTGGACGAGTGCGGGTATACAATGAGGTATTCATACCCCTGGTGGGTGTCCTGGTGCTGGTTGGAGTATGGCTTCTGCTGAAACGTACTCGTTTGGGTATGATCATCCGGGCTGGTGTTCAAGACCATCAAATGGTCGAAGCATTGGGAATTAATGTACGCAGGGTGTTCACCCTGGTATTTGCCCTGGGAGTAGGGCTGGCTGCCCTGGGAGGGGTTTTGGCTGCACCATCCATGGGGCTTTCGAATGCGATGGGTGAAAGCCTGTTTTTAAACGCGCTGATCGCCCTGGCCATAGGAGGCTTGACCAGCTACCCAGGTGCAGCGTTCGGTTCTTTATTGGTTGGCTTAATCCAGCAAATGATCATCAAGTACGGTGCCATTGGCATACCCATCCCGTTCACCGAGATCGTGTTTAAACCCACCCCGCCACTCGTCCCAGCCTCCACGGTGCTGTTGATGGTGGTCATCCTGTTAATCCTGCCACATGGCTTGCTGGGCAGGAAGGAGTAATCATGGCTGAGAATTCAAGCGCTTCACTCAAGCCAGCCGGGTTCCTCCGTAGAAATCTGGGCCTGTGGGTTTCACTGTTCTTGCTGATGCTGCTACCCTTTGTGGTTGGGGTGTTTGAAGGGGCATCTCCACTGCAGGTATGGACAAATCAAACTGGAATTTCAAAGTTCATCCAGGGATTGGGAATCGAGATATTCATCCTGGCCTTATTTGCATTATCGTACGACCTCATTTTTGGTATCACCGGGCTGTTATCCTTCGGTCACTCGATGTTCTTTGCCACCGGTGCCTACCTGACCGGTATATTGCTGAAGAGCTTCAACATGTCTCTTGGGGTGACGGTATTGCTGGTGATTGCAGCCTCTTTTATAAATGCATTTCTATTTGGGATGGTATTACCCAGGGTTAAAGGGATCACCTTTGCCCTGGTCACGCTTGGCCTGGCTTCAGTTTTCCACATCGTGGTAATGTCGCGTGAATTAGGTGATTATACGGGTGCGGATGTAGGCTTACAGGGAGTGATCACGCCAGAATTTATCAGCCCCGCCACTGAACGATTGCGTTTTTACTTTATCGCCCTGGCCATCCTGATCCTGTTTTACCTGCTGTATAAGCGCTTTGTCACTTCCCCAACCGGGCGAGTATGCATCGCCACGCGGGAAAATGAAGGGCGAGCACGCATGCTGGGATATAACACATTTTATTTTAAACTGGCTGCACTGATACTCTCTTCAGCCACAGCAGCCATGGCAGGCGTATTGCATGCGCTATACCAGCCCATTGTCAGTCCCAATGTTGCCAGCCTGGGCTTTACCGTTACCGCGTTGTTGATCATCTTGATTGGAGGAGTGGGAACGCTCAGCGGGGCACTGATCGGCGCGGCAGTATATCGCCTGCTTGATTTTGGCCTGCGGCGTTACATGGGTGAAAGTGCCAGCTTTATCAGCGGTGCTATCTATGTAGCCATTGTACTCTTTCTGCCATACGGAATCGTGGGTACCTGGGCTTTGAAGTCGCTGCAGATAAAGCAAGGGTGGAAGCGCTTGGTCGGGATGTTGCGAAAATAATGTTCAGGCTTGGATTGCTGCAACAGTTTATTTTACTTATCAGCCTTTTCCTATTTCCCCCAGCATCTCATCTGTGAGAGCTAAATATATAAATACCTGTGAGAATTATTAATGGGCAGTTTAGAAAATGTAAAACTATTTTACATCTACTCAGAAATGGGAACCGGGGTACAGGCTTGATGGTAGTCTCGCAGTACAGCCCTGATGCTCTCGATGAGCAGGGATTCGACCGCATTGCTCAATCTACCCTCACGAACCGCCGGGTAATGCTGGGGGAAATATTGGCTGACCAACGAAAGTGGTAAAGGTGTGCTGCGTAGATTTGCTAAAAGTACATTTAAAGCTGACTGGACGTCCGGCTGAGCCCAGTAGTAGCGCGACCGGTCGCTCAGGCTATATTTTCGCGCAAATGCCACTTCCTGCGCTGAACCATGATAATGATTCAGCCAATAACCCGGTTCACGCTGCATTGCATCGTCCAATTTCTCGATGAGGCAGGATCGCTGTGGCAGAGGGAGCAGCTCATTTTCCATCCGTGCCAGGGCAAAGACTGCCTGGCGAAAGACAAAGGTCAGAGCCGGGCCGACCTTCAAGATGGCAAAGTGGTCGCGCACCAGGTTCCGCAATTTATCCCTTGTCTGGTAATCGGTGGAATGGGCTTCATAGACAAATGGGGTTGTCTCTACAAAGCGTACCAAATCCTGGGCTGCCTCAGCACGATAATCGATGACGAAATCATCCCCAAACTCGACCCCAGGCTGGACAACCAGAGCAATAACGCGTTCCCAGGCTGCCTCGATGCCTGCGTATATCATTGCAGAGTGGGTGGCTTCAAGCATCTGCCTGATATCTTCAACATGAGTGACATGAATACCCGGCTCAGCGGTGGTGACTCCGCCTGGTATGGGCACTTCACTACCGATGACATAACGCAGCTGGTTTGCCTGCCCGGTGTCAGTACTGGTCTCCTCAGCAACTTTCACCAATTGTGCGGTGCGCTGGGCAATTAAATCTATCTCCAGGGGGTGAATGGGATCATCGTCGCCCAATTTCATGCTGGCGTCAAGGTGAATTTTGGTGTAGCCGGCTCTTACGCAAGATTGCACCAGCATTTGTGCTTTTTCCATGGCAGCTGAGGCAGGTTCCTTTTGCCAGACGTGCGGCCCGAGGTGATCACCTCCCAGGATCAATTGACTAGCGGGAAAATTCTGCTCAACTGCCAGATCATGCACATAAGCCACAAAAGCCTGCGGGGTCATCCCGGTGTAGCCACCAAACTGGTTGACCTGATTGCAGGTCGACTCGATCAACAATGTGCCATTTACTCGCATCGCTGCTCTCAACACCCACGGATGGGCAGAGCAAATTGAAGCGATGCCGCGCGGTTCTCCCCTTTTTTGGGCGTGAATGATCTCATCCAGTGGATGTAACATATCTCATGGCCTCATCCAGGGTTGGTTGGGCGGATGTGCCTCCTGCAGCCTGCGTTGAGAGCGATCCACAGGCAGTAGCAAGCATAAGAGCTTCGTCTAACACCCAATCATTTAGCCAGCCATATACAAATCCAGCATCGAAGGAATCACCTGCGCCAACAGTATCCACTATCTGCACTGACAAAGCTGGGGCAAAGGAAGTTTTATTGCCTTGACCAGCCAGTGCACCACGGCTGCCACACTTGATTGCTACTGCCTTACATTTCTGGCTCAAGACTTTAAGTGCATTTTCCAATGAAGTGGCACCACTGATGGCAATAGCTTCATTTTCATTGGGCAGGAAGACATCGGTCAGTTGCAACAGTTCTTCTAACCCATGCCATTCACCCGTGGGGTCCCAGTTGGTATCGAGAGAGGTTGTTACACCAGCCAATTTAGCTCGCCTGAACAAATCCGGCAGTCCGGGATGAAGGGCCGTCTGGAGGAAGTAACTGGCGATATGCAGGTGGCGGGTTTGGTGAAGCAAATGATCGCTCACAGCCTCAGCTTTCAGGGAGGCGATGAGTCCGGGGAATGTCAGGATAGCACGGTCGTTTTCACGGTTAAGGATAACGCTCAAACCAGTCTGACGATTTGGGTGGATGATCACATTAGAGATATCAACGCGGCGCGTCTGCATCTTGTCCAACATGAATCTACCGAATACATCATCCCCGCAGTTGCCGATAAAACCTACGTTCAGGCCCAAACGGACTGCCCCGCAGGCGAAAATGGCGGATGAAGACCCCACCGTTAATCTAGCAGAGTCGACCATCTTTTCCACCTGGTCAAATTCAGGGATAACATTCCCAGATAAGATCAGATCGGGGTTAATCTCACCAGCCACGAGGATATCAAACATAACTGTACATCTCACATTTTAGAGATACCATTTTAGAATGACAGCAGGAATGTACATGGTCTGTCATCATTATAGGCTGAATGGGAGGGGCGCGGTTGAGGAATTTGGATATGCTGACATAATAGATTTACGGACAGGTGATTCGAAAAGCAGTGAGAATCCGGTTTTTCTGAATAAAACTAACATGGTGTTGGGTACCCCAGGCACAGGCAGCTTTGAAATTCACGTCCATATCGGTATATTCAGCAGCAAAGACGGGTTTGTCTGCCTTGATGAAAGGAAGCATTTTCTCGATCCAACCATAATAAAAGGCGTCTTCGGTGATCGCAAAATCGAAGAATGAGAGCGAATCAGCGAGCATATTGGGAGCATTCTTGAGACCGATTGCCAGGCCACGCTGATGTGCTGCCTCTGCCAGCCAGCTAGCATAGGCTAATTGATTTTGATAAGATATTGGGAAGCCAGTATTGTTATCATATATCTCAATATTGTCAGGCTCTACACCATCAAAACCCTTGGCTTTGCATAGGTCCAGGCGGTTACTCATGATAGGGGATAACAGGTCTATACGACGGATATCCAACCAGCGCTCGCCTGGCCAACCTTCGTAATCGTTTCCGAGAATCTCTGGTGGAAATTGATCCGCATCGGGGCGCCAGTCTTCCCACGAACCAACTGAGATGTAACAGATGACTTTTACACCGCGGGCGTGAAGTGTTTCTATCACGGCTTGGTCGACATACAGATCAATGTCATAGACTTCAGCCTCGAGAGAGGTGTCCACCTCATCATCGAGCTGCCATTGCCAGGTCAGTCCAGGGGCAGGGTGCCACCAGTCGGTTAGAACAGGTTGGAAGGGTGTTTCAAGCATGATTTTTGATTCCTTGGCTGAGCTATTATCCGGTGAGTCATTTGATTGGCAGGCGTTAAGTGTCGTGAGTGCAAATAGAGATACCAGCAGGATTATCCTCAGACCTGCATGGTGAACCAGCGAGCTTGACTGCGCGCTGATCGCCATTTATGGGTGCAACCCTTTCTGATTAAGCAGAGTAGATTTTGAGTCATCCATAGCTAAACGAATTAAGGAATTGGATTGAAGTACACCCACTCGCTGGGGTCTTTATCGGGCTCGAAGCCCGGGTTGATGCGTAAACGGCCAAGCGAGCGGTCGGTGACATAAGGCACGTAACCACGAGCATGCGAGCGAAAATAGGCATCAGAGATCTGTTCTGGGCGGGCAGTGTAATCGATGGTCAGGACGAGTTTCCCAGCTGCTACCCATTGGTCGAGGGTGGTCTCGCGCTCGGCAGTCCACTCAGCAGGGCTGGGTTCGTGATCGCGCGGGTAGCCATAGTATAGATCCTCGACGCCAATGCCAGTCATGGCAGCTAAAAATTCAGGGAACTGGATACCTAACTCCTCGGCGTTTTGTGGGAAAACCCCGAAGCCAGGATGTTTCTGACGGGCATACTCTGTGAAGTCCAGGATAAAATCCACCATCTCCTGGGCAGCGCTGGTGCGTCCCTGGTCCTGGTAGTACCAATATGCATCCACCCGATCCAGGTAAACACCGTCGAAACCAAGGGCCATGATCTGGTCGAGGTAGGAATCAGGTGTCCCGTAGATGATCTGCTGCCAGCCAGGGTCCCAATAATGAACCCAATGGTCACCTGCCCAGACTTCATCAGGGACATCCAGCCAGGAAGGAGGGTGTTTCTCCCAATCCGGATTCCAGTACCAGCGATAAGTTTCCGATTGACCAATACTCATATAACACAGGATAATCTTGGGTCCGCCGGGACTGTTTTTAAGGGCGGGGATTACATCCGGTGAATTACCCGCAGTCGCCAGGGTGACCACCGCCAGGTCAAAAGCCGTTGCACCAATCCGGTCAGGGTCGGCATGCTGCAGCTGGTAGAGGAAGTCATGCACAGTCGACCAGTCGGGTTCTTTCGGCCTCGAAGCGCACGCGGTGAGTAAAAAAGCGCTGATGAGGACGAAAATCAGGGCAACTTTTTTCATCTTATACCCTGGTATGTTTGAACATCGGCAGATAATCCTTGTGTTGGGTAAAAAGCTCATTAACCATTTGCCTGATTTCAGCCAGCGAAAGCACGGAGGCGGTCAATGGGTCATGGGCAATGGCACGGTATATGGCAACTGGGTCACCCGTCAGAGCACCTTGAATAGCAAGCTCCTCTATGCCGGAGCTGAGTTGGGTCAGCAAGGCACATTCGGGTGGTAGAGCACCCACATGGATGGGGTGAATGCCGGCCCGATCGACTACCACCGGAACCTCGACACAGGCACCATTTGGCAGGTCGGTGACCAGGTCGGTATTGGGCACATTGCCATTGAATTTGAACATCTCGCCTCCCTTCAAGGCGTTGATGATATAGGCGGCATACTCCTGGCCGCGCTGTAAATCATCAGCAGTCAAGGGACTGGCCAGGCGGGTTTTGACCTGCTCTTTCCAGGTGGCTTCGTTATTCTGGTATTCTTTGAGGATATAAGCATATTCACCGGGATTCCAACCCGTGCCATGCAGGCAATACTTCTCGATCAGGTCGGGGCGTTTACGGAACCACCAGTTGTATTCTGAATTATGCCCGCTGGATTCGGTCACATAATAGCCAAGAGCCAGGTACATTTCATTACGAACGATCTCTTCGTTGTATACTTCCGGGCGCTCGGTGACTGCCTGGTGGATGAGGGGGTAGGCGTCTTTGCCGTTCCAACGAAAGTCAAGGTACCAGGCCTGGTGATTGATGCCCGCACAGGTGTAGGTGATTTCTCCATAAGGCGCGCCGATCCAACCTGCAAGCATCATGGCTGTTCCCTGCACTGAGTGGCACAACCCGGTGACGGGGATATGTGTCTGGCGCTGCAAGGCGGCGCATAACATGGCCATGGGATTGGTGTAATTGAGCAGGACGGCGTTGGGACAATATTTTTCCATATCGCGGACGATATCCATCATGGGAGGCAGGGTACGCAGGAAGCGGAAGATGCCACTTGGACCGCGCGTATCACCGACGTTGGTATCTACACCGTATTTTTTGGGGATTTCGATGTCATGCCTCCAGATTTCGGTGCTGCCAGCAAGAATGGTGGTGAGCACCACATCAGCATCTTTAAGCGCTTCAGCGCGGTCAAGGGTTGCCACCACTCTAGCCGGATATTTGCCGGCAGTAATGATCTTGGTGACCGCGGTGAGGGCAAATTCGAGCCTTTCGGGGTTGATGTCCATTAAAGACAGGGTAGCATCCTGTAGCAGGGGGAAAGTCAGGATATCGCGCACGAGATCCTCGGTAAATCCGAGGCTTCCAGCGCCAATGAAGGTGATTTTTGTCATAAAGACTCCTATAATCTCAAAAAATATGAACGAAATGGGTTAACCCTTCATGCCGGTCATGGTGAAACCCTGGACTATCCAGCGCTGGAAGAACATGAAGACGATGAGGATGGGCATGATGATGAGGACCGTGGCGGCCATGACCAGCGCTCCCTGCCCGGTGTGGGTCGAGTTAAACCAGGTCAGGATGATCGGTAAGGTGCGCACCTCAATTTTTTGTAAGACGATCATCGGCCACAGGTAAGCATTCCAGCTACCCATAAAGCCCAGGATACCCAGGGTAGCTAGAGGCGCACTTAATTGTGGCAGGACTATGCGCCAGTAGATTTGCCATTCAGAGGCACCATCAATACGACCGGCATCAAGTAATTCGGTGGGCAGGGTCTCACAGAACTGCCGCATCATGAAGATGCCAAAAGCATCCACCATGCTGAAAATAATCAGCCCCCAGAGCGAGTTGATCAGATGTAACTTTGAAAGGATCAGGTAGCTGGGGATCATGGTGATCTGGGTTGGGATCATCATCATGGTGAGAAACCAGCCGAAAAGCAGCTTCTTGCCGGGGAACTCGAATTTGGCGAACATGTAACCCACCAGGGAACTGGTGAACAGGGTGGAAACGACATTGAAAATTGCCACGAAAGAGCTATTGAAATAAAACCTGAGCAGGGGAAGCTTGGGGTCGTTAAAGATGGCGCGGTAATTCTCCAGAGTGAAGTTTTCTGGCCAGAAAGTGGGAGGAATGCGCAAATTTTCCAGGTTTGTTTTAAAGGAACTAAGGATCATCATGATGAACGGCAACAGGGTGAAGGAGAGTCCCAACGTCAGGGCAAAGTAAACCAGGAAGCGGCTTACATGCTTTCCCTTGATGAGCTTCTTGCGGGTACGGGTGGCTTTTTCAGGATAAGCAAGCGAGGCCATATTAATACTCCCAATTCGTGCGCAGGATACGCATCTGGAATATGGTTACAGCCATCACGATCAGGAATAAGACGAAGGACTCTGCTGCTGCCCAACCCATATTCTGGTAACGGAAAGCGCTTTTATAGATATCCAGCATCAGCACCTGGGTCTGGTTGTTCGGATTACCATTTGTCATCACCTGGATAATGTCAAAGATTTGGAATGATGATAGCATGGTCATCACACAGACGAATAACATGGTGGGTCGGATGAGCGGCAGACTAATTTTACGAAATGCCTGCCAGGGATTGGCGCCATCAATCAAGGCTGCCTCCCTGAGTTCCTGTGGAATGCCCTGTAATGCAGCAATAAAGATGACCATGTTATAGCCATAATCCTGCCACAGATAGGCCAAGATCACTGCCCACATGGCCACGGAAACGTTAGCAAAACCTGCGCGTGGGTCCGCGAGCCACGCAACCGGTTTCCCACCAAAGAAGCGAATGATGGCGTTGATCCACCCAGCCTGGGGATCGTACATGGACATCCAGATCAGGGCCACACCCACGGAGGAAGTTAGTACAGGCAGGAAGTATATGGTGCGGTATAGTGCTTTGAAGCGGGTACCTATTGATTCGAGTAGCCAGGCCAGAGGCAGGGTGATCGCCAGGTTCAGTGGCAAAACTGCCACGGCGAAAATGAGCGTGTTCTTGAGGCTCGTTCGGAAGAGATTTGCCTGGACCGATGTACCTTTGATCATCTCGATGAAATTCTCCAGCCCGATGAATGGATTGGTTCCACCCAAACCGAGGATCGGGCCACCAAGACGACCTGGGCTGTAGTCAAAGAATATCAGTATGAAAGCCCAACCTAATACAAACAGCCCAAGCGATTCATATAACAGCAACGGCACCGTCACGCTGGTCACGAAGCGACGCTTGGAAAGGAGTAAACCGCCTCTAGGTTTCCTTTTTCTGACCATTGAGAGATTCATGCAGCACCACCTGGATCGCGAGAGTCGAAGGATAACTTAATAAGAACGAGGGGCGTGCATGCACGCCCCAGTAAGTATTACCTAAAAGTAGAATTAGCTTCTGTGTCGATGGCTTCCAATGCCTGGTCGATTGTCTCAACGCCTTGCAGGGTATTCAAGATGTGCGGATAGATAATCTCATACATCACCAGGTCGCGGTCAGGCATGCTACCCATGTATTCCCCAAAAGGAAGGATACTGAGCGCTTTGGGCACCCATGGCATGGCTGCTGCAATATCGGCTGATTCCGCCACGACGGGCATGGCAGGGATGGTGCCGCTGGCGATATTCCAGGCGGTGGCGTTAGCCGGGTTGTTGGTGACAAATTTGATGAAATCCCAGGCAACGTCCTGGTGTGCACTATTGGGTGAGACCGTCAGACCCCAGCCAGAATCAGCAACAAAGACCGGGTCGCCCTGAATGGCGGGTAAATACACATAATCCCACTCATCAGTAAAATCAGGGAAGTTTGCCTGTCCCTCTGCGATTGCCCAGGCACCAATGTAGCCGATGCCTACCTTGCCCTGGAAGAAGGCATCAATAACAAAATTGGTGCTGTCATTAAACACAATTGGATCTACCACACCGGAATTGACTGCATCCACTGCCCATTGCACTTGGGCATGTGCTTCGGGTGTGTTAAATGTGAAGCCGGTATGATCAGCATTCCAGTAATCTCCACCCCGTTGTTTTATCCCTGCCAGGAAGGACGCCCAGATTGGGTCAGCTGCTGTGAAGTGGAAGCCAGCGGTGGACATCATGCCCGTGTCATCATATTGAACAAGTTTGAGAGCGTCCACCAGTACATCATCCATCGTCTTCCACTGGGGAGGGAAGGTCAGACCCGCAGCTTCGAACTTGGTTTTATTCACCAGCACGCCACCGTATTCCATGTTGAATTCCTGTGGCATTCCATAAAGGACATCATTTACGATATAACCACCAATTGGGGCAGCGTAGAAGGTCTGTTTTGCCTGCTCAATGGTCATGACGTCTGCAGGAACGGGTGCCAGGCGTTCATAGTATTGTGAAGTCCAGGTGCCGAACAATTGCAGGATGTCGGCCTCCTCACCCGCAGGCATAGCAGTCTGCAGGGTTTGCAGGTAGAGCTCGTAATCAAAATTCTCTAGCTGGATGTCTACATTGGAGTGCTCCGCTTCATATGCTGTTATGAGTGGTTCATATCCGGCGATGAAAGCGTTGTTCGTATGCACCCACATACGCAGGACAGCAGGCTCTCCACCTGCTGGGGCAGTGGTTGCAGAAACCTCACCGCCTCCAGTCACCGCAGTTGTGGGTGTCGAACTACCGCAAGCGGTGAGCACAAATATCAAGACTATCATCAGGGTCAAAAATTTGGGTTTCATTATGTTTCTCCTCATCATGAAAATTGAATAGTTCCGGTTTTATTCTAGCCGGATGAAGAAGAAGTGATTTCATTAATTTGCCTCTCCGCACCTCCTGATAGTTTAACCACCGTATCGAGATTATTCGGTAAATCTGGGTCTAAGCCTTTGGAGATTGAACGCTGATAAGCGATCATTTGACCGACAGGCAGGTAGAGCACATTACGGATGGTCTCATCCAGACCTGAGTTGAATTGGAATGAGGCACCAGTCTCAGCGATTTCAACGACACTGCCTCCCAGAGTTTTCACATCTGCCAGTACTGCTGATTCGTGTTGCTGGTTGATGGATGACAGAAGACCAATGACCAATGATGATTGTGTTATCATGCTTTTCGGACCGTGACGGAATTCCAGAAAATGGAATGGCTCACTATGGCTAAGAGACATTTCTTTCATCTTTAGGCTGAGCTCAGCAGCCAATCCGTAACGTGGACCCGAGCCCAGCCAATAGAAACGATCGATCGATGTATCTGCACCGATCTCGACCGCCAGGTGAACAGCCTGATCAAGGGTAAGGCGACCAGCCTCAGGCAAGCGGTCCAAGGCTTTAAAAAGATCCATACGCCTAGCCCACAAGCTGGCAAATGCTACCGTGGCCAGGTAGAGGGTGGAGAATGCGCGTGTCTGGGCTACCGACTGCTCCTGGCCAGAAGGTAGAACGATGTTTACTGTACCCATTTTGGCCAGGGGCATCTGGTCGTAGCAAGAGAGTGTCAGTAATACACCGCGCTTACCTTTTAAGAAAGCATCGCAAGCCTGTAAAGTTTCGGTGGTCTCGCCAGAGCGGGAGACAGCCACCAACAAGGATTTCCTGTCTACGAAAGAGGAGCGTGGATAGAGCCAAAGTTCGGAAGCAGGGAAGGCGCGACTCAAGAGACCGGTCATCTGTTGGGTGAGCGCAGCAGCTGCCAGAGCCAGGAAGTAAGTTGAGCCGCAACCAGTGAAGATGATATGGTCGAAATGGTGGTGGGTTGCCAGGTCTAGAATGCTCTGACGGTAGCCATCCAACACTTCAAGAGCAGCATTCCAGGCCTCGGGTTGTGAGAAGATTTCCTGTTGGGTGAAGTGTCCATTCTCCATAACTTATCCTTGTTCAGCAGGTATTACTTCAGTGAGTGGTTTCTCGGAGCGGATCCTTGAGGTATTTGATCAAGGGTTGTTATGCGATGATGAGGCGAATTCCTTTTTCCCGTACATTACTAACAAAATCTTGTGGAACCTGTTCATCCGTCACGATGGTATGAATGCGTTCCAGAGGAGCCAATAAGACGGTGGCCGTGCGGCCAAATTTGGTATGGTCGGCCAGCACGATAATTTCTTTCCCGGCTTTCAAGATGGCCCGGTCAGTCATCGTCTCTGGCAGGTATTCATGGGTCAGACCATCCTCCAGGCTGATGGCGCGTGTGCCGATAAAAACTTTATCTGCGCGAACTTCATTTAAGGCTTGCTCGGTGAACTGGCCAATAAATGAGAGTTCACTGTCGCGAAGCATTCCACCCAGGACAATTACGGTGATTTCCTCGATGCCTGATAGGGTATTGACCACTGGTAAAGAATTGGTGAGTATTGTCAGATGTGTACGGTCACGCAGGGCACGGGCAACTTCTAAAACTGTGGTACCTGAGCCTAACAGGATCGTTTCTCCATCATGCACGAGAGCGGCAGCGGTCTGTCCAATGCGGATTTTTTCTGCCGTTTGTTCTGTCTGGCGGTGGAGGATGGGTTGTTCGGCTGGAAGTTGGGTCAGGGCAATTGCTCCACCATGGACACGCCGGAGCTTGCCATCCTTATCCAGCGCATCCAGATCACGCCTGGCAGTTGCCAGGCTAACATCGAAAGCAGCACAGATGTCCGCTACACGAATACGTTGATGGCGTTTTACCAATTGTAAAATCTGAAGTTGACGATCGGTGCCAGAGATTAAATTAGCTTCCATAATCGCTCATAATCAATCTAAATCAATCAAGATCAATCATATTTTATGTTTTTTTATGATTAAATGCAACTAACAAATGTCATATTTTTCCTTAGAATTGGAAAATCATTAATAAATTAAGTTGTTCGTATGATTGATCCTGAACCGAATAGAGTTCTCCTGCACCAGGTTTGAGCATTTTATCTACATTATCTGAGGGAATAGATTGTGATGATGTGGGTGAGGAATAGATTATGTTAAAATTAACCCATGAACATCTTGAAAAAGTTTAGGAAAATTCTATCTTCCCCACTTCCAAAGACCGAGCGGGCGATGTATCTCTATGTTCAATGCAACAAGTGTGGTGAAAAACTACGCGCCCGGGTTGATATATGGAATGAGCTTACCCCGGAGTATGAGCAGAACAGCGATGAGGCAAGCTCGTATTTTTGCCGCAAGGTGCTGATTGGGGAAAAGAGTTGTTACCAACCGATTGAGTTAAAACTAAAATTCGATAAGAATCATAAACTAATATCGCAAGAGATCTACGGGGGAAAATATATCGAAGAGGTAGAGTTCAACAAGCAGGGCTAGGGTAGTTCAACCATTTCTGGCATGGTGATGATGTGGAATGCCAGAGTTTCCAGATCCCTTGCTTTCATCGAGTTCTTGCCAGCCGAGTGGATTTTTTGAATGTGGGCAAGAAGCAGAGGTTGATGCTCAAAATAAGATCTCATCACTTCATCGTCGTTGAGGATATCCTTTATCCCCAATTGCTCGTAAATCTGGCTAACCAAACCATAGCTCCAATCCTCCACAATACCAAGCTCATCCGCCAGCTCACGCCGCTCCATGCTGAACAGGAATGCCAACCTTGATACATTCGCCTGATGTTCGGACAATGTATTTTGTAGAGTTTTTCTCCCATCCATCACCACGCAAGGATGGGGAAGTGGAAAGCGTAGCGTAGATGCCAGAGCCTGCACACCTTCGGTGACCACCCACTTGCCCGACATGGCATGGTCAATTGCCCAGGCGAGCGAGTAATTAATTTCATTTTTCAGGATATACCCGACAAAACACGGATGAGATAAGCGGGTGAGTACATTGGGATTGGCTCGAATTCCGGTGCAAAGAATGGCTGGTGGGTGTTGCATACCTGAGATGACTCCCAGGATTGGAGGAATCCAATCTTCACCGCCGGGGATATCCGTATCCATCAGGATCAGGTCCACATTGGAAGCTTTTTGATGCAGCAGCGGGACGATATGTAGAGGTTGTTCAAACTCACCTGCCAGGCGTGTGCGCCAATCACGTGCAGCCAGCAGAGACATCCAGTTGCGTGAAAAAGGGTCATCCTCCACAATGGCGACCCGGAATTCATTTTTCAGCATAACTTACCTCCGAGAAAGATTATAGCGCATTAATAGTCATGGCATTCGCATCATGGAACTTTCCAATGATAAATGGGAGTTCAACGGATAACCTGGCTTGCCAATTGACAAACCGGTCATAATCAGAACTCAGATTATCGTACATTGGAATCTCCTCAGTTTAGCTGTGGTGTGATATGAGTATGAGCGAATTATAGTGCATCTACATCGAAAAGTAGCCGAAACCCTCGATTTATGATATGCAACATTATTTTCATAAACTAAGCTTAAACTAATCTCAATAGCTTCTTCACAAATTCTTCATAGGCGAGTGGTATGCTTAGGGTAATAATTTACTAATGGAGGCTTAACTATGAATAAGGCTTTGAAATGGATTTTGTATATCCTGCTTGGATTGATCATTCTGGCAGTTGTAGCGGGAATATTATTTGCGGTTTTCGGGGGTCTTCGATACGGGATGGTTAGACCCGGTTTCCGAATGGTGGAACCAATGCGTTATCAATCCTTTAGCCCATTCCGTGCCATCTTTGGAGGGTTATTTGGATTAGGAGTGGTTGTGTTGGTTATTGTTGGTATCGTTGCCCTGATTAATGCACTTAAACATAACAACAGGACGATACAATCGACTCCACCAGCAGAAATGGCTGCTCCCGCTCGCACATGTTCAAATTGTGGCAAGCCAGCTCAGGAAGATTGGAAGACCTGCCCGTATTGTGGAAATCCACTCAGTTAAAGGCATTTAATACTCAGAGGCAATTAGGCACCTGATTTAGAACAAAACCTAACAGCTTGCTCCTCTTGTAAATTGCGGAGAGACTCGAACGTTTGGTCTCTCCGCAATTCATCTAAAGACAGTGTATCCAGCGTTAAATCTAAAAAATTATAATGGTAACCAGGTGCCAATTCCCATTGCCTTGGCTCGCCGGTAGATTTCGGGAGCAACGGCCATGTCATCCATGGCCAAGCCAAGGTTCACCGCTAAGGTCCGTTCCTGTGGGTTTTGGCGACCAGGCTTCAGACCAGCGACAATCTCCCCCAGGTCTGCATAAGGATCTGGAGTCGTCTGAAAATAGCCTATTGATTTATAGTATTGGAACTGGGCGTGATCATCTGTGCTGATGCGATCCATTTGGGCTAACGCGCTTCCAGACCAGTAGCTATCGAAATCGACCGCACTGCCGAATGCGCCAGGTTGTAGCCAATCTTTCTGGATGGTAGGAGTGGGATGTTTGAGGATAGGGCCAGAAGTGACGACCAAGTCACTATTTACTACAGCCTGCCTGGGTTCCTGTACACCGATCACCGCAACATTTAATTTAGCTGACATTTCTTCTACATAACGCTGTTGACGGTCAGGATGAATATCATATGCATATACTTGCTCAATCGGAAAGAGGACTTTTAATGCTTCCAGGTTGGTGCGACCCTGAACGCCGCAGGCCAAGATGCCGGCTGTTTTACTCTCTGGGCGGGCGAGATATTTCGCTGCCAGGGCACTGGCAGCCCCAGTACGATAAGCGGTGATCCAGGCACAGTCCATGACTGAATAAGGTATACCTGTCTCGTCATCGTTCAAAATAAGCAGGCCAGTGATGTAAGGTAATCCGCGCTTCTGATTTTCCGGATAACCACTGACCCATTTAATACCAGCCGAATGCAGCGATGGGATGTAAGCTGGCATGGCATGGATGAAAGCATCCGGCATGGTATGAATACCCGGTTTCGGAGGCATTTCGACTTTTCCGGCGCCTTTTTCACGGAAAGCGGCCTCAATCAAACTGATTACGGTGGCCATATCAAGATTAACTTTGGTCACATCTGCTTGAGAGAGGTACAAGATTTGATGATCACTCATAGTTATACTCCAGTAAAAGGATTTAAAGCCATTGAACAGCACTATTATAAATGGCTATTTATCTATCAAGAGGATTAACAACCAGCTATTATTTTTTAATCGCTATTTAGGAGCTCGGAGCCTGCGAAGGATGACATTTCTGAACCATTTTCCTGTTTCCACGGCCATTAGCATTCCAAAGGCGATCGCTGCTATCCAACTCCATTGTAGCGGGGATAAAAGTACGATTCCCAATAAATTTCGAATAGAAGGGATACCAAAAGCGATTGCTACCATTAATAAACCGGCGATGACCGCAGCAACCAATGGCTTATTTTGAGAGAGTGGACTGGACCGGAAAAGTGGGAGGCGCATGGAGCGGTAAGCGAAGATATAGATCATGGAGTTGACTGCGAAGCTGGCAAACACCAGGCTACGCCCTTCCATAGGATTATTGTGGCTCAAGAAAAAATGTCCAAATAAGGATAGAGCAGCAATAGCGCTGCCAATACTGATCACGCCGATCAAGGTGAGTCCAAGAGGGGCTAGAATTGGCTCTTTGACGGACTTTGGCTTTTCGTTCATGATGCCTTCTTCTTTAGGTTCAAAGCCAAGGACAATATCTGAGGGACCATCGCAGATCAGGTGAATCCATAAGATTTGAGCTACTGCCAGAGGAGCTGGCCAACGAAACATCATAGCTACGAAAATGGTTAAAACTTCAGCAAAGGAGTTAGACAGGGTATAAGCCACCACTTTACGGATATTCTCGAAGATCACTCGGCCTTCTTCAATAGCAGCCACGATTGTGCGGAAGTTACTATCTAAGAGAATCAGGTCAGCGGTTTCTTTAGCAACGTCGGAGGCAGTGCCAACCACAACCCCTACGTTTGCCCGTTGCAAAGCAGGAGCATCGTTCACACCATCGCCAACCATGGCAGTGATTTCGCCATTGGACTGTAATGCCCGCACAATGCGTAACTTATCTTGAGGCCGGATGCGGGAAAAGATTGCCACGTGTTTTACTTCTTGTTGAAGCTGATCGTCGCTCATTAGGGCGAGCTCTTCACCTTCGAGACTGTGATCTTCTGGTTTCATCAATCCGATTGTACGGGCGATTTTTTCAGCAGTTTTTCGATAATCACCCGTGATCATCTTGACCTGGATACCTGCTTTTTGGGCAATCTGCACAGCCTCATGCACGCCATCACGGATGGGGTCCTGCATACCCACCAGACCAGCCCAGGTATAACCAGTATAATCATCCAGCTCTCCCAGCGACCGGTAGGCCAAGCCCAGCATACGTAGTCCATCACCCGCCCAATCATCCACCATGGCAAGGATTTTAAGCCGCTCACCCTCATCAAGCTGACACATATCAAGGACAATCTCCGGAGCTCCTTTTAAATAGTTTAGTAGACTGCCATCATTCGAGTTGCTCGTAACTGCCGTGATCATATATTTTGTTTCGCTGGTGAAAAGTTCCTCAGCCAGGCGCTCAGAACCATCCACCATGTCTTGAGGTGCAATATTCAGGTTGGCTTGAGCGTAATCCCATAAGGCGATGTCGACTGGTCCTTCCAGGTCATTGCACAAGACCATGGTTTGGAGGGCGCGTTCCTGGTCAGCCAGTTCAACACGAGCAACTCGCATACGCCCTTCAGTCAGGGTACCGGTTTTATCAGTACATATGACCGTGACTGAGCCAAGGGTTTCGACAGCAAGCAGTTTCTTAACCAGACCCTGTCGTTTTAGGATATTTCGCATACCCAAAACCAGAATCACTGTGACTGCAATCAGCAAGCCTTCTGGTACGGCGGCAATTGCCAGAATGATAGATATGCGTAACATTTCTAAAAAGTGCCTGCCCATCAATAATCCAGTGATGAGGATTGCCAGGGTGAAGCCAATAACGATATAGGTGAGGGTCTTACTAAATGATTTCAACCGTACCTGGAGCGGGGTATCCTCTTCGACATGCTCCTGCAGGCTGATAGCGATCTGTCCTAGCTCGGTACTTGATCCGATTTTGGTCACGATCATCGTACCGCGACCTGTAATGGTGGTGGTACCCATGAAAACCAGATTGTGTCCATCAGTTTCATTCTTGTTAACTGGTTCACTCTCACCTGTCAGGATAGCCTCATCTATTGAAAGCTTGGTACTGTCAGTGATCATTCCATCAGCTGGTATATGCTCACCGGAATTCAACAAAACCACATCGCCTGGCACCAGCTCCCACACTTCAACTTCCTGGCGTTCACCATTGCGAACTACGGTGGTGGTGGGTTTTAGCAAGCCTTTCAGGGCAGTATAGGTTTGTTGAGCCTGGTATTCCTGAATGAATCCCAGGATAACATCAGTTACCACCACAGCCAGAATGATGGCAAAGTCGTTATACTCGCGAACCGCAAAAGATACTCCAGCCGCAACCAGAATAATGTAAACCAGAGGACTTTTAATCTGGTTAAGCAAGATCGTCCAAACAGTGATCCCCTTTTCAGCAGGAAGCCGGTTTTCACCGTACTGTTGGCGTAACTTAAGGATCTCAGCCTGAGTAAGACCGGAATCACGTGGATGGATATTATTATTCACTGCATTTTGCTTAATGGTATTAGCAATGGATATTCTTTACTTCTAAATGGTTTATTTTTTTGCGATTTTCTCCAAGATCGGAGGGAATTCTTGTTCAATATTCGAAAATAAGTCATGGGCTTCCTGTAAGCGTTGTTTTAATGAGTCGGGCTTCCCAGCCATAAGCGACAAACCGCGCTCAGTGATTTGATGAAGTCCTGAGATTAACCCCAGCCATTGACGCATATAAATGCTCCAACCCCCGGGTTTAAAGCGGTAATAATCTCGACGGGGGACAGGAGAGGCGACTCGTTCAATCAAACCGCGTTCCATTAACAAACGAGCCATAATGCTTATAGAGC
This sequence comes from Anaerolineales bacterium, assembly GCA_049287485.1. Classification (GTDB taxonomy): domain Bacteria; phylum Chloroflexota; class Anaerolineae; order Anaerolineales; family UBA4823; genus FEB-25. The sequence goes on along the minus strand of JBAQFX010000070.1, from coordinate 518 downwards.
TTTTACTGGCATGCAACCTTTCACATAAATCGGTGATGGATTGTGAGGGTGGATCAGAGATCAGTAAAGCACCCAGGATGCGTCCAGCCATACGGGGCAATCCCATTTGCTCAAAATATAAGCCGATGTCTTCAATAAAATGGATGTCTTCGATAGGTTGGTGATTGTTCATATTAAAATTCCCAATTAATTAAAATACTGAGGGTTTTAGAAATTCCAAACAAGCCATGAAATTATTCCAGATATTTTCCAGATGGATATCAAGCATGGTTTATAGAATCAGTTAACAGGGGGAGTGATGGTTTTGGGTTAACCATGAATAGTGAGTTTCCTGGCAGTTAGCGGAGAAGTATACAACGTTTCCAACGTTTTGTAAATACTAAACGATAAATTGTTAGTGCAAAGTAGTAAAGTCCCCTTTGTGCAAAGTTAAAATGTCCCTTTTAAAGGGACAAAAAAATGGACCGATTACTAACCATGAGCAACCGTGAAATCACCCGATTGGAAGTCATGCAACG
>JBAQFX010000069.1:0-2222 GCA_049287485.1 Anaerolineales bacterium | reverse complement strand
GTACCTGACGAATGCCATATTTAGTGGGAATACCTCCACCTGGTATGGCGGTGGAATGGCGATCTCTGTGGGTGATGTGCATATGACCAATGTTCTCTTCTACGGCAATTGGGCCGGCGATTCCGGTGGCGGGATGACGATTTATCAGACCGCTCCTGATATGACAAACGTTACCTTCAGTGGCAACTGGTCAAATTACGGCGGGGGAATATATCTCGATGCTTTAAATGGCTTCCCACTCAATTTGGTGAACTGTATCTTTTGGGGAAATTCCGGACCGTATGGGGGTTCTTTCGACAAGCAAATCTGGGTTCATGCTGGACTGGTGAACGCAACCTATAGCGACTTCCAGGGAGGCTATGCCGGCGAAGGCAATATTGGTGCCGATCCGCAATTCACTTTCCCCATCACTGCCACGGTTGCTCCCACCACCACCGGTGATTATCACCTGCAAATCACCTCTCCCGCTATCGATGCAGGTGACAACCGAGCCATCGAAATTACCACCGACCTGGACGGTAACCCGCGTAAATTGGATGTACCCAGTGTGCCCGATACCGGCTACGGCACTCCACCCATCGTGGATATAGGACCTTACGAAGTCAGCTGGCCAATTGCCAATGCTGGCAGCGACCAGACAGTAAAACGTGGGGTGCTAGTCACCCTGGATGGCTCCGCATCATCCGATCCCAGCGGACATCTACCTTTGACCTACGGTTGGGCCCAGACCGGTGGTATACCGGTAGTTTTAAGCAGCGATATCATAAGCCAGCCGACCTTTACTGCGCCGGAGGTCACAGACCAAACTATATTGACCTTCACACTGGCCGTCACGAATTCAATCGGCCAGGTCAGTCCCCCGGATAGTGTTGCGGTCACTGTTGTCCCCATTCTGGCTGATTTGAGCCTTGGTTTAACCGACAACACCGATATTGCCATCTCCGGCCAGCCAATCACTTACACCTTGATAGTCTTCAACAGTGGACCAGATGCAGCTATTGGTGCACTTATCACCGATACCTTGCCTGAATTTGTCACTGGGGTTTCCTGGATTTGCATTCCTTCCCCCGACTCGTCCTGTCCCAGCTTCGGTAGTGGGTTGATTCATACTGCGGTGGATCTGGCAGCCAGCGGGGAAATTACATTTACCATCGCTGCTCAAGTCTCACCCTGGCTATTCGGAAATCTCATCCACACAGCCCAGGTTACCTTCTTAGGCGATCCCAATCCGCTCAATAACTACGCCTTGGACAGCGACATCCTGGTTGTCAGGTTCTTCCTGCCCATCACAACAAGGTAATGCTATGGCTTGGATCGAGAAAATGAATAGTGTATTTACAGAAATGAACACACATAGACCAACAGGTTGAAGCTCCGGTACTCTATGTCAGTCACGTCTAAGAAAGCTTGCAACTTGCCGAGTAAAGTTCTACCCTGGAGATAAAATAAAGGGGCTGTCTTAAAGTAACAACAGACAGCCCCTTCTGTTGGGTTAGCTCCAAAAAAACCGCTATAATCCCCCCCACCATTTCGGGTTTACAAAAACCTAGAAATGTGGAAGTTTTCGGGAGGGGGTCTTATTCGCTACTCAGTATCAAGTGTTTTATTATTCAACCTTTCCTGTTAACATATTTCAAGAATTGCCACTGGACACAAATATCTATCTCGTCCATTTTGCACTAAACTGGATCACCAATTACTAATCCCCGCCCTATTTTTAGAAATCTTAAAATTTTGCGAATTTCGCAAATTCCTCTTGTGGATTAGAATATTTGTGCTATAATATGTATGTACACACTTACCACTTTCTACACCACCTGCATTCTCTGGGTCTGCAAAAGCCGATCTTGTGCTTCAAAAAGCCGCCGACCTGGCAATGTACGTAGCACACACTTTACCCGCCAGTGGAAAAATCGATGAAAAGGTGCTCCTTCGGGAATTTCCCCTCACCCATTTATGGTTTTGTAAATGGGGGAGGGGAAAAAGGGGTGGGGGCGTGAGGGTTTATATATGGTGGTTAATACATGCCCGATCACAATATCCTCCTTAAATCCTCCAATGCTTCCTCCATTTTGAGCTTAATCTACCTCCGTGAACCTTCGTGCCCTTTGTGTCCTTCGTGGTTTTCCTTTTCCCTCCCCGCCAACCATGAATTGAATGCATTTGAATATTTTGAGGTTCACTTCCCCGTGTTATCATGCTCCATCCGCTCATCCGCTCTG
>JBAQFX010000068.1:0-4165 GCA_049287485.1 Anaerolineales bacterium | reverse complement strand
CCCCTGGCCAGCCTCCTGTAAGATCGAATCCACTCGCTTCAGTGGCTCATCGGTGCTGACATGGCATTTCTTCCCATATACGACGATCATTTCCCTGTCAGAGCACCACTTCCTGGCATGTGCTAGTTTCTTGAGCAAGTTCTCTTCCAATCTTTCAGGAAGGGCATGCAGACCTGGCGGGGTGAAAAGAATCTTGCGCGGATTTAGAAAACCGACCTTTCGTAAAAAAGTTAATTCGGGGTACAACATCCCACAGGATATGATACAGCGGTCTTTGAATGTGGGCTGGCTCATTGGGTTAATTCTCCTTTCCCAGGCTGTAGTCTTGATTTCAGTGTTTCTGGTATTGTGATTAACATAGGGATCCTGAGCATCAAATCCACTCCCAGGGGTATAAGGAACACGTAGATTGGCCCCAGCTCTCTCCATATAATTCCACCGAGGATGGGCGCAGGTATAATGATCAATCCCTGGAAAAGACCAAGCACTCCGCTCCACCGGCCAATTCGCTCTAATGAGACTAACTCCAGGGTCATGGCTGCGGTAATTCCTGAGGAGATAAGGTAAAAAGTCTGTAGAGCACCTGACAGGATCAAACTGGCTGAGCTGAATGAAAAAACCAGCAGCAAGCTTGAGGCGTACCAGAGTGGTGTTAATAAGTAGATGACTTTCTTTCGTCCGATTCTGTCTGCCAATCGACCTAAGGGGATCCCAAACAGAAGGCGGGTAAGGACTGCAGCTGAGGTCATGCCCCCCAGCAGATATTGATCAGCTCCCTTTACCTCATAGGCAAAGAGTTGAAAGAAGGGAAGGGTCATGGCTGCTGGTAGACCGGTGAGAGAAGTAACGACAATCCACCTTCTGAGAGGTCCCCTTTCCGTAAAAAGCCACTTAAAATCGTCGATAAAACTGGTGGTAATTCTCTCTTCAACCACCTTTTCTCGCTTTGGTTCTCTCAGCTTAGCGGCAACCAAAATGAAAACAAGGATATAGCCAATAAAAGCAAGATAGTAAAGCGGTCGAATACCCTGTGTATTCAATCCCCCTGACAGAGTTACCAAAGATGCAGCGACCAAAGGAGCGACCATCGAGACCAGAGATGCAAGTGTCACGCATAGATTCTGCGATGTGGCTCGATCTTTATTCATCACCGAGTCAGCACAAATCACACTGCATCCTGTACCTGTTAATCTAATTGAGACGGAAAACAAGATGATACCTATAATAATTATCTGCCAGGTAAAAGATAGGGCATAGATTAATGCCCCTCCAGCAGCTAAGGCTATAGCCAGGAGGTACAAACGTCTGATCCCGTAGCGATCCATCAGCCATCCTACCGGGGTAGAGACGAGGGCACTGATTGCATTCCCAATACCGTTAATCATTCCCAACCCAACAGCATTGACTCCCAATGATACGATATAAATAGAATCGTATTGAGCGGTTAGGTTCATCAAGAAACCACTCGCTGCGGAACGCGTAATTGCTACCCAGTAGTTATGTTTCTGTCGCCGGACGAATCCCATTATTCTAATGGTTGTTGCAGCAATCAGCTTTGTCACATGATCTCCTGGTTAATTTTCTCGCGATCATATAATTCATCACGCCGGTTTCAGATCTAGGACGGGTGTTCCATCGATGGCATCCAGGCCGCGCACTCGCAGGACATTATCTGCGATTCCGAGTAGATCGACGATGGTCACCCCTATCGGATTAGGACGGTTGGGGCTGCGTAGGCTAAATACCCCGCGTTTAGGTCGGCTCTGATCGCCGCGAGGATGTTGAAGTAGGTCGTAACGCTGCGAGCGATGAAAATAGAAGATAACCATGATCTGCTGGCCCGGCTCAATACCACTTAACCCTTCGACCAGAGAAGGATCGAGGATGATGCGTGCCTCTTTCGAACGGATTCGTTCAGACTCGGTCGGCTCACTGAACTCGTTATCAACGTAACCAATAGGAGATAATGTAATCATATCAATCTTCATATTCTTATCCCAATATCAAAACCTTCTTGAATAGCCTCAAGCACCTTCCGCGGTTCTACAGCGTCACCAATCATATGAATCTCCAAATCACTTCCAGCCAACGCATTGGACAATGTACGGTTCGCTTGAACGCCCACTGCAATGACGATGGTTTCAATCGGAAAAGTAATTTCCTGCCCATCCTTTTCAGCTACAGTAGTGGTCTTCGTTAAGCGCAGGATTTTAGTGTCGGTGTGGATATCTACATGGCGTTCTCTCAATCGTGCGGAAAGCATTGCTTTGGCAAGCTGATCCATATCTTTACCTACTTCAGGCAACATTTCGACCAGGGTTACCTGTATCTCCTTAGTGGCGAGGAAATCAGCAGTCTCCAGGCCAACCAGCCCGCCTCCGATCACCAAAGCACTTGCCGTCTTCACCCGCGCTTCGCCTCCCAGGAGGTCAGATGCTAATATCCAGGGCGCACTTTCAAGTCCGGGGAAAGGAATGGTTAGCGGGACGCCACCACTCGCCAGGATAACTACCTCTGGCTGGTTAGCAATGAGCATTTCAGGTGTAACCTTCGTATTCAAGTGGATATTTACGCCAGCGCGCCTGGCCATCAAGGTCTGGTAACGAATCACATCTAAAAATTCTTCTTTATGCGGAGCCATGGCAGCCAGATTGAACTGACCTCCCAGTCGGCTTTCCTGTTCATACAACGCGACGTGATGGCCGCGCTGTGCTGCTGTAATCGCCGCTTCCAATCCTGCTGGGCCACCACCGACGACCATTACATCGCGTGGTTGTTTAGCAGGTGTGATCCTTACCTCAGCCTCTCGCCCAGTGAGAGGATTAAACATACAGGTTGTTCCCAGCCCCTTCTGTAATTGACCCAGGCAGCCCTGGTGGCAGGCTGAACACAGCAAGATCGCCTGCTCATCTCCAGCCTCAATCTTGTGCACCCAGTCGGGATCAGCCAGCAGAGGACGACCTAATCCAATCAGATCAGTTTGTCTGGCGTTCAGTGCTTCCCGCGCCACTGCAGGGGTGCGGATACGCCCGGCCACAATCACTGGCAAGCTTATCGCCTCACGGATGCGAGCTGCCATTGGGAGCAGATTGGCTTTAGGCGTGCCGTTGGGGTACAGGCAGAAGGGCACCGATTCGCACATGGTGCCGGAGGTAACACTTATAGCATTCACCCCTAATTGTTCCAGGTCACGGGCGATCTTGATGGCATCCTCAATATTTAAGCCATCCTTAGTATAATCTTGAGCATTCATCCGGACTACGATCGTGAAGTCGTCCCCAACCTGCTCCTGCACAGCGGTAATCACTTGCCTCCCAAAACGGAGACGGTTTTCGAATGTACCGCCGTAATCATCCCCGCGGTGATTGGTGTGCGGGGATAGGAATTGGTGGATGAGATAGCCATGACTGAAAGGGACCTCAATGGCGTCAAAACCTGCCTCCCGGGCGCGGCGGGCAGCAGCACTGAAGGCTTTTACCATCTCTGCGATTTCGCTTTGAGTCAGCGGGCGAGGCCTGACCTTGTTGGCCTGGCAGAGCACATCGGAAGCCGAGATTAATTCTCCAACGGGGACTAAAAGGGGGTTTGCCACCCGACCGGCGTGATTAATGTGCGCCATCATCAGCCCGCCCGCAGCGTGGACCGCCTCTGTCAAGCGCCGTAAACCGGGCAACAGGCCGTCGGTGTGGATTCCCAATTGGGTGGGAAGTTCTCGACCACTACGCTGCACGTACAGAGGTTCGCTGGTGATCAACCCAACACCCCCTTGGGCACGGCGAACGTAAAAAGCAATGTGCCGGTCAGTAACTTCTCCTTTTTCATTGCCATAACCCAGCTTAATCGTGGTCATCACTATGCGGTTAGGCAATGTCAGCCTTCCTAATTGAAACGGCTGAAGCATTTTATGACTCATAAGTCCACTTTCCTTCTCGTTGATTTCTCTACCTTTTTATGTCAGATTCGGGGACCGGGCAGGCATTGGAAACGGTCACTACCATCACCACTCGCCCTTGCCCGGCGACGCGCTGAAAAGCTGCCTGTAACGCAGCGAAGAGGGTCTTGTCATCGCCAGTGAGCAAGGTGCTCATGGAACCCGGTTTCACGGCCAGACTGTATTCCCGGAAGATGTGCAGCGCCTCGTCGATAGCCAGTGATAGATCCTCTT
>JBAQFX010000067.1:0-3504 GCA_049287485.1 Anaerolineales bacterium | reverse complement strand
CGAATACACACGGTGGGCCATTGTGCGCCAACCACATGACCCAAGTCTTTCAGGAATTGTTAGAAGCCTGTGGATTGCCGAAGATACGATTTCATGATCTCAGGCATACAGCAGCCTCTTTGATGCTAAATAACGGCATACCCCCAATAGTTGTATCCAGGCGCTTAGGCCATTCTAAGGCCTCGACTACTCTTGACGTGTACGGGCATTTATTAGACGGAATGCAAAACGAAGCGGCATCCCTAATGGATGATCTGATCACTCCGGTGAAACTGTTCCCAATTGTGCCCGATACCCTTAACCGCAATGAATCTTGATGGAAATATAATAAATTATACTATGAAGCGCAAGTTCATAGAGTAGGATGCAAGAGGTATTGCGGAATTATGAGTAGTTTTTAAACGCACCCTCCCCGGAAGGGAGGAGAGGACTTCCAGGGAGGGCTAACCAACCAAACCGTTCTACTTACCTCTTTCACTTATTACTAACCCCCTGTGAAAGCTCATCGATCGCTTTTAACAGTTGTGCATCCTGACTGCTCTGCAACTGCACAGCAGTCATACTTCGCCCGGCTTCAGGAATAAAAGGAGTAACCGTATTCGCCAGGCTAATGGTCACATCGGGAGTGATCCCTTTATGCCAGATCACACGCCCATTTGGTGTAAGCCATTCTTCAGTGGCTAATAATATCTCTGAACCATCGGATAAATTGAAACTATTAAGTACTGTGCCAGTGCCAAAGGTCGTCTCACCAATCAGGGTGCCACGGTGAGCATCCTGTAATGCGCCAGCAACGATCTCTGAGGCGCTACCTGTACCCTGGTTGACTAAGACCACCATAGGGATATTGATTGCTAAACCTCCCGATTCAACCGGCACAGGCTGTTCCTGTCCTTGAGCATTTTTGACTAACAATACATTCCCGCTGCCAAGGAATTGGCTGGCCACCCCGACGGCCTCATCTAATAAACCACCCGGATTATTACGCAGGTCCAATATGATGCTGGTAGCACCCTGAGCTTGAATTTGCTCGAGCGCTGTGCGTAAATCATTTGTCACACCCTGGCTGAAGGCTGCAATCCGTAAATCAGCAATGGTGGTACCAGGTAACATAATCCAGGTGACATTCTGAATGGTGATCTTCGCCCGTGTTAAGGTCACATCCCTGACTGCACCAGTATTTGGATCCTGCAGCGTAATGGTCACCTGGCTTCCAGCGGGACCTAAAACCTTGCTGATCACATCACTAAGGCTTAACCCGGTCAGATCAACGCCATCGACCTTTAACATGATATCCCCGGCTCTCACACCTGCTGCCTGGGCTGGAGAACCATCTATAGGCGCAACGATGACGACCTGACCATTTGCATTCGTAGAAACCTCAGCACCGATGCCCTCGTAGGATCCCTGGGTAAAGTTGTTTTCCTCCTGGACCATCTGTGGAGATAAAAATCGGCTGTGCCCGGTATCACCTAGAGCATCAACCATACCACTAATAGCACCATATTCAAGCTGGGTTTGTTGCACTGCACTTCGATCTACATAATTCTTTTGGATGATCTGGTAAGCCTGATTGACCAGATCGAGATTATTTGACTGAGCTTGCGAACTGCCTAAGGTTGTGGTAGGTGTGATCAAGTAATGATCGACCAGAACGCCACCTACAAAACCCACTCCTAAAAAGACGGGTAAAAAGAGCAGGTAAATCAGTATGCGCACACTACGACGGTTGAACATAATCGCACTCCTTTTTACCCCCAACGCCACCTCCCCAAAATTGAAAAGGGGAGGTGGCAGGGAGAAAACCTTATTGGTTTTTATTGAGCTGGTCGGGTCGCCAGGGTTACCTGGACGGATTGGGTTTTACCGTTACGAAGAATGGTCATGGTTACGGTCTGCCCAACCTGTGTGTGGATGGCCAGGTAGGCGATGATATCTGACATGCTGTTGATGGTCTGCCCATCAATGGCAGTGATGATATCTCCACCCACTGTGCCCTGAACACCGTTTATGGTTACGACGGTATTGCTGCCTTGCAATCCTGCATCGGCCGCAGGTCCACCAGCCACAACGGTCTCAATCAGAGCACCACGCGTGTCTGAAGGAAGATTCATTGCCTGGGCAATATCAGGGGTCATATCGGTACCGCTGATACCCAGATATGGATGATCATATTTGCCGGTAGATATGAGGGAGGGTACAACCTGTGAGACGATTTCTGCAGGAATGGCAAAGCCAATACCCGAGCTTGACCCACTGGATGATTCGAGTGCAGAAGTCACCCCGATAACCTGTCCTTGATCATTGACTAATACACCACCCGAGTTTCCTGGGTTGATGGCGGCATCGGTCTGAATTACATCCGGGATGGAATAGGTAGCTCCAGTTGATTGAGACGTAGTATCGGTCGGTAATTCACGCCCGATCCCTGAGACTGTCCCCACTGTCATGGATCCTTCAAAACCATACGGATTGCCAATTGCGATGGCGATTTCTCCCACCTTAACCTGGGTTGAATCCGCCATGGTGACCGGTTGAAGCATATTTGCTGATTCGTCTACCTTGATGACTGCCAGGTCACTATATGGGTCCTGACCGACAATGGTTGCTGGTACTGTCGTTCCATCCGAGAATGTCACTTCGATTTTCGTGGCGCCATCTACGACATGGTTATTGGTGACGATATCACCTTTGGTATCCCAAATAAAACCGGAACCCAAAGCCGATGAATATTGAGGCTGGGATTGTTGGTTATTAAAACCCGGAAATGTCTGGACATTGCCAGTGGTTGCAGGTATCAGTACACTGATATTTACTACCTGAGGGCTGACTGTTGTATAAATTGATTCCAGCGTGCTCTCATAAGCAGCCAGAAGATCTGAGTTAGCGATAATTTGTGCCTGCATTGTTGTATTCGCCGAGCTGATTGAAGCGATGTTGGATGACGAATTACTACCACCTATAGATGGATTGGCGGTGGTAGTTTGTGATGCTGCTTGTGCGGCATTTACCTGACTGGTGGAATTGGAGAATGCTGAAGTAATTCCGCTACAGGCTGAAAGTAGCATGACTGCGACAAGTAAAACACCGGTGAGACTAAAAAATTGCTTTTTCATGGTTACCTCCAAATTGATCTCATAGTATACTTTTCCGAGATTTGTTGCTATCATAGTCCCCCTATCCACGATTTGTCCTTATCTCACCCCTATGGGTAGCTTAAGCGAAGTTTATGAAACGATATTCGTAGCTGATGTTTTTATGTTTGGATACCTGAGACCAGCCCCTAAACATGATAAAAAATGATTTACCCAACCATCACAGTTGGAGATGTATGGCATCATTTCGATATAGGCAAAGAACTCACAATAGAACATAATTTTCTGGCTTGATAATAAACTGCTCAAGTTCACTGGAGTATGTTGGCATTTATCAAATTATTTGGTCTTCTGAAAGAAATTAATATTAATTAACGACTTTCCTGAAAAAACTTGTTTTTAATACCCA
>JBAQFX010000066.1:0-11619 GCA_049287485.1 Anaerolineales bacterium | reverse complement strand
CCAGCCCATCCATTGGTAATCCACGCAAGCCCAGGTTGGGCACCAACAGGCTGACCCATCTCAGCCTATCTGCCGAAATCTTCCCCGGATCATCACTCGAGATCAGCATGCCCCCGCTCAAACCGATCAGGCTCACTGCACTCTGCACCTCCGCTTCACTCAGGCGGCTGTCTTCATTCCGCACCAGCAGACAATCCGGATCGTTCCACCACACACGCTCGTGCAGGCTATTCAGGTTCAAAGTGTTGCGCAAGGCATTGCGTAGCGACGGCATGGAAGGGTTGTTCCTGATCAACGGACTCGCCCACGCCAGCCAGTGGAAGTATGGCTCCCAGCTGGGGGCGGTATCCGGCCCGATTCTCATCGCGTCCACCACGCCGATGGCTGGCCCAAACGGGCAGCCACAGCCAAGCAAAAAGGTTCCATCTCCCGCCCCTTGCCGGATGGACTCCAACCCAGATCGTAATGCTTCGGCGCGCGTGCGTTTCGGATCGATACGCCTGCCAGGTAAAGCCGCCGCATTGAGAAAATCCACTTTCAGCATGCCAAAGCCCCACTTGTGCGTCAGGGTATAGACCAGCACCCGCAGGTGCTCCAGCACTTCCGGCCGGGTCAGGTCCAGCGCTTGGATGAACATGCTATACAAAAACCCGGCATTGGCTGGTCTGCCACGTTCATTCTTCACCAGCCACTCAGGGTGCTCCCTGACTAGTTGTGACTTGCGTTCTACCGCGAAGGGTGCCAGCCACAAACCGGGTGTGAACCCTCGCTGGCGCATCTGGCCTGCCAGCCATTCCAGGCCATGCGGGAACTTGTCATTGGTGGTCAGCCAGTCTCCCCAGGCAGACTGGTAGCCATCATCCAGCTCAGCCACCTGGTAGGGAACGATCCCTCTCATGCTGGTAAGCACATCCAGGTTCTCCAGGAAGCGTTGCTCGGAGATGTCGTGGTAGAACTGGTACCAGTGTGTCCACATAGCTGGGGGTGGAGCGTCGGGCATACGGGCCTGCATCTGACGGCCGATAGCCTCCACGAAGTCCGCCAGGGGCTCAGGGTCAGGCAGGGGCACCGCCTGCAGGTAGCCCCATTCTGAGTCACGCGTTTCTCCTGGGTCCAGCCGGACCCCATCCAGCTGGGTGGTGAGCATCAGCGCTGTTTCCCCCGGTCGGGTACAGGCATAAACCTGGCCAAACTGCTGTGCGGTGGAGACCAGCCCAACCACCAGGGCAGCATCTTCCCCCGCCAGCACCGTCCAACCCTCGCTCCAGAACTCCCCGCGCCGTATCGGCCGTGGGGTGACCGGGTTGAGATAGGATTGGCTGGTCAGATGATCCAGCCAGGAGGTGCTATTCCGCTCCGTGGGCCTGCGTAAGCCGCTGTAAGACCATCCCAGCCAGCCTACTTTGAACAAACGCAATCCGTTGGAGGCGGAGTTGATCTCAAGCCTGCCATCCAAGGATGGGTCTGCTTGGAATAAGCAAAAATCTCGCAGGTAAATGGGTGCCTGGCTCTGGTTGGATAACGATAGCTGAAATAGCAAGAATGGACGCTGCGGATAGGTCTTGATGCGGTACGTTAACTCGATCCCATATAGGTCAGCAGGCTGTCGGATCACCCGTTGATTGCCGCTCCCATGGACATCCCGGACGGATTCTTCGTGAATGGAACATCCTGTTCCGCTGAATAGCGCCTGGCGAACCATGCCACTTTCCAGGCGATATATTGCCCATGCCTGGCTGGCTTCAATCGTCACACCCGGCAGATCAGCATGTCTGAAGCTTAACCTCCCGGTTTTCTCATCGAATTCAGCCTGCATCAGCCAACCCCAGCTCATCGATAAAGTCGGAGGCTATCAGCCGGTAAGCAGGCTGGTACTCCAGGGTATATATCTTTGAGTGGTGCACCGTGGGGAAACATTGCTCTTCCAGCCAATTAATAAAATTATCGATGTCTGTCGTGGTGAATTTCGCAATCTTTCCCTGCCTACACCACTGGCTGAAACTCGCCCACAAGGTGCGTAGCTCGTCCAATGTGCCTGCCACCAGCTTGGTAGTAGCCAGCATAGCAGGGATCAGCTCTTCGACGCTGGAATGGCGTGCTTTGTACGCCCTCAGATTGAGCCTGAAAAGCGCGTGGCCAGGCCGGATGGATTCCAATACACCCTGGGTTTGGTCTGGTTGCACTGCATCGAATTCGGCAAGCAGGCGGCGGCTAAATTCCTGCCGAGTAGCCATCATGTGTTCCGGGCCCATCACGCCCTGATAGAGCAGCTTGTAGATATCCAGCAGCTCCATCAAGGGATACTGGTTTAGCTGCTGCTCGATCAAACTTAACCAGGCTTCCGAGTCACCCGGCGTCATCGGCGTGGTCTGCACCACCAGCCTTCTGACTCTCAGCTTTGGCATAGCGCTGCATGGTTTCCGCCATATCGCGGAGACGTTGGTCCACGCGAGCGTTGACGCTATCCGCTTCGAAGCTGCCGTCCGTCTGCCGCACCCCGGCTTTGACCCCGGTGAGGATTTCGATGCCTTCGTCGATGGTACGCACCGACCAGATGTGGAACTTGCCCTGGCGGATGGCGTCCACCACGCTTTCCTTGAGCATCAGGTCTTCCACATTGCTTTGCGGGATGAGCACACCTTGCTGACCGGTCAGCCCAAGGGCGGTGCAGACCTCAAAATAGCCCTCGATCTTCTCATTCACGCCGCCAATCGCCTGGACTTCCCCGTTCTGGTTGACCGACCCGGTAACGGCGATGGCCTGGTTGACAGGTAAATCAGACAGGGCAGACAGGATGGCATACAGCTCGGTGCTGGAGGCACTGTCACCTTCAATCCCACCATAACTCTGTTCAAAAACCAACCGGGCAGAGAGGCTGAGCGGTTTATCCTGGGCATAACGGCTGGCCAGGAAACCAGAAAGGATCAGCACACCCTTGGTATGAATGGGTCCGCTGAGCTTGGCCTCGCGCTCAATATTCACCACTCCCTCGCGTCCCAAACTCAGGCTCACGGTGATGCGGTTGGGCTGACCAAAGCTGATATCGCCTAGTCCCAGCACCGAGAGGCCATTGATCTGCCCGACCTTCTTGCTGGTGATGTCGATCTTGATCACTCCGCGTGAGATCATCTCTTGCAGGCGCTCCTGGATCAGGTTCGAGCGATAATAGCGTTCTTCGATGGCTTTGCGGATATGTTTGGCAGTGATCAAATCGGACGAATCCAACTCAGCATAATAACTGGCTTCGCGAACCACATCCGAGATCTCACCAAAACGAGTGGATAACTTTTGCTGGTCTTCCGCAAGGCGTGAACCGTGTTCAACCAGGCGTGATATGGCGGAGGCATCCAGATGCTTTAATTTCTCCGTATTGCACAGGGTGGTGGCAAAAGCGGCATATTCAAGAGTATGCTCAGGGGTGCGTGACATGGATGTGTCAAACTCAGCTTTCACCTTGAATAACTCCTGAAAGTGGGCTTCATAGGAAAGTAAGAGCTGGAATATATCCGGTGATCCAATCAGGATCACCTTGATATCCAAGGGCACCGGTTCAGGTTTGAGGCTTTTGGTGGAAAAGCCATACTTTTCCGAGGTATCTTCAATCTCGATCTTGGCATTTGACAGGGCATGGATCAGGTCCTCCCAAGAAAATGGGTTGCGGATCACATCCTCAACTGGCAACACGAGATAGCCACCATTGGCGCGGTGCAGAGCACCGCCTCTCACCAGGGTAAAGTCGGTCACCAGGGTACCAAAACGAGCTTCCTGCTCGATGCGACCGAACAGGTTATCATGGGTAGGATTAGTCTCGACAATGACGGGAGCCCCTTCCAATTTCGAGTTGTCAACCAGAATGTTTACCGCGTACTTCTTGACCGGTAAACCTTTCGGCTGGGAAAGGAACGGTAATGTGGGTGTTTCTTCTTGTCCATCCGCCTTGAAGAGTTCAACCTGATCTAGCAGGTCGGTCTGAACTGCATCGATATACGCCAAAACTTCCGGTAGATCTTGGAACTTCTCTTTCATTTCCTGGTTCCAATTTCGTAGGGTATACAGGGTAACCTCCCGGTCCAGTTTATCCACCGCCTCACGGGCATCCTTATCCAGGCTCTTTGTCTGGCGAAGGGAAGCTTCCAGTGCATTTTGAATCTTTTGCTGTTTCTGCACAAGGGTATCTTTATCCTTCTGGGACAACTTCATGAAATCCTCTTCACTCATGGGTTTTCCATTACGGGTGGGTACGGTAACCACTCCCATTGGAGAAGCTTGCAGTATAAATCCTTCCCTCATGGCATCCTGGTTAACTTTCTCAAGGATTTTCTGCTTGCGGATCTGGTAGTTATTGAGGTTTTCCTCTTTCTGCTTGGCATACTCCTCACTTTCAAACACATTACGCACTTCCTGGAATACTAACTTGGTGAGGTTATCCATACCTTTCTGTAGTTCATTCGCTCTTCCGGCAGGCAAGCTGATAGCATTGGGACGATAGGCATCCTGGAAGTTATTCACATAGCACCAATCCGAAGGTATAGGTTTTGTGCAGGCTACTTCTTCCAAATATTTACGTACCGCAGTGGTTCGACCAGTTCCAGGATGGCCGGCGACAAAAATATTGAAGCCTTTTTCCTTGATGCCTAACCCAAACTGCATAGCACGGATTGCGCGGTCTTGCCCGATAATCGTCTCAAGAGAGGTTAGCTCCCGGCTGGTGTCGCAGCCAATATCCTCAGGGACACATGCACGATACACTTGATCAACGGTCAATTCAGTTACCATATTCGTCTTCTCCTATTCTTAATGTTAATGAAATCCTTTTATAAAGTAGCGCTGATAGAAGCAGCGTTTGACTAATTCTGCTGAAATGAAATATAAGCTGACAATTCCCACAATCATCCCCAGTGCCGCTAGACCAAGTGGCTTAAACCCAAGGATATTTGCCAGGGGTGAATACGGTAGTAGTAACGCGACCACAGCAACAATCAGGGTGACTAGCATCAGGGTAGCAAAGATCAGGATCAACACAATGGGGCTTTCAAATTGGGCGAGGAAAAGCATCAGTGGAGAAAGATTCTGGCGGGCTTTGAGAACGTTAGGACCATATTTTTCTAGTCTCAGCTCAGATTCCTCTTGGGACAATCTGCCGGGAGAGCTTTGTTGATCCTGCCATAGCTGATCAGGAGGATGGTTCCAATATTTTTGTTGAGCCGGCTGCTGGACACTCACCAGTCACCTCAATCCGCAATACGATCTATCTCATTCCTGATGAACAAATCTAGTGCCCTCGAACATGGTGATTAATACGTAAAGATGCTCATTCGATATCGTGTACAGGCACAAGCAATAACGGCAAATGGGTTTGTGTAGCAATTTTGAGTGTGACACTCCCTGACCAAAATGCATCTATGGCAGTTTTACTATGGTTGCCTAAGATGATTATGTCGGCGATGACCGCTTCAAGCGGCCTGAAACCATAGCGCTCCAGCCATAGAATGACAAAGGTGATAATAGCAGTAATGATCCCTGCAATCCAAAGGGGAATGCCTAAGAGCAGATAGAATCCCAAGGCTGCACCCAGGAACTCAGCCAGGTCAGTCGCCATGGCAATGATTTCCATTAATACCCACATCCCGATAACCCTCCAATGGGGGAAGTGATCGTGGCAAAGTTCCCTGGATACATATATGCCAAACTGGCGATGAATGCAGGTCCCATGAAAGGCAGAAGACGAGCCAAGCCGCGTTTCTCTCTTTTACCTGAAAGGATGAGAGCAGCCGCTCTTTCGGTGCCGCTGTGTTCCATGGGAGATGATTTATCTTTTGCCATGTTAGCCAATTTTATACCATAGACAGATTCGTGGTGTGTATAAATAACCCTCGTGCACACATTCTTCTCACCATGATATCATGATAAATCCGAAAATTGCTTCAGGTATAATGATTGTTCGATTAAAAGAAACTCCCCAGGAGGCATATATACTCGCCTTCAGCATGCGATTTAAGCCCATCCAGTAAATCCGATAGCGATATTCGGTGGTAAAAAAGCCCAGACACCCCCCTGACATGGATGTGAATTTGTCCAGCCCGTCCTTTGTCTCATACTATGTCAGGACTTTTACAGCTAACTGCACACGAATTTCATCACGATATGAAACAAGGAAAGGTGACCCACAGCCCCTACGAGATTTCCATAGAATAAATGTAAATTAGATACTGGCGGAGAAGGTCGAGAACTTACAACGATGCAGATCACACATCAACATATTTGCATCACTCCAAACTAATTCTCGGATCAAGATAGTTCCTATGATGATCTTCCTGTATTTGTTTGTTAATGCAATCCATATCTAACCACGGGGAAAATTCCTTGTAACTGCTATCTATTACCATTACCAGATCCAGGGGATCAATGCCTTGCGATTCTTCGGATATTCGGGGAAGTTGACATAATACCAGGCATGATGGGAGCGGGCGCGCGGGGCAAGGTTAGCAAAGGTCCACACTGCAAATGCCAGGCCTGGCAGTGACCAGGTTGCCAACGCCCAGCCAGACCACTCAATAATTTCACCCAGGTAATTGGGGCAGGAAACCAATTGAACAAACCACTATAGGGAATGCTGTAATTAACTTCGCCAGGTTTACGTAGTGCGCACAGAGTCAGATCTGCCCAGCGATTGATAATAAAACCCACCAAGAATAAGGTCACTCCAACCAGAAAGCGAGAATCATATAGCCAGCTCAGTGAGTAGCCTCCTGAAAGAGTGAACAGGAAACGCCTGTTAGCGTAGGCATTGCCCAGGTTGAAGCCAAAGCCCATCAGTATAACCACAATGGGCATCTTTTTATGACCGTCTTGGATGGTCCATGGGTAAATGAAAGCACGATGTACATAGTGCAGTTCCCATAATGCAAAAAACAACAGGATGGGCAAGTTTTTGGGAGCAGTACCTACTGCGAAAAACAATGCAAACATTATGACGGCTGGCGTCTCCATAATGAACCAGCTGATATGGTTGGGTATCAACGGACCCCAACCACGACGGGCGTGCCGCCCGTATGGCGCGCTCACAAAGAACAGAGCAACGAAAACTACCGTCGCGACCACCAGTCCGACCAGGATCATGAAAAATTGCAGTTTGTCTAGTATCATGGGGATTTTCCGACCAGGTAGTCATGCTTCTGGAACCAGGTGAGCGTGTCATACACCGTCTCAGTCAGTGGGCGAGCGGTATACCCCAGTTCGTGCACTGCCCGAGCATAGCTCACATGTCGGTTGTTGCGAAGCGCATTTAACGTCACGCGCGTATAGATCGGTTGGGTGCCATTGAAGCGTGCCAGCTTTAACATTAACGGTGCAAAGGCATCTGCCAGCCATATCGGAACGGTGAAAAACGGTGCAGCCTGGTTTGTAAAGGAGGCTATCAATTCTGCCACCTCTCGGATCGTATGCCAGTTCCCGCTCAGCATAAAACACGCCCCGCTAGTGGCTACCTGTTCGGCGCGAATTGCACCTGCTACCACGTCGCGTACGTCGACCCAATCGAAGCCACCGCTCACCAGGGCGGGTATATTCCCATGAGCCAGTTGAATCAACGCTTGGCCCAAGTAGGAGGGTTTGAAGTCGTATGGTCCAAGCATGGCAGTGGGTCGTACAATCACAGCGTCCAGTCCACGGGTGATGCCCGCCAACACTTCACGCTCACCCTGCGCTTTGGAGAGATCATAAGGAGGTATGTGTGCTGACGCTTCGACGGAGCGATTTGCATCGACCAGCGGTCGATTTTCATCCAACGGTTGGTCGAGTGGATCCTGGCGGAGGGCATCAACCGAGCTGAAATGCACCAAACGTCGCACACCACATTTTAGGCAGGTAGCCACCACGTTGTGCGTCCCCAGGGTGTTAATTGCCTTCATTTCCGCTCCCGAATCCATCTCTAGCGAGATCGATCCAGCCAGATGATAGACCACCTCCACCCCTGTCATCGCCCGTTCCAGCGCAGCCTGATCACGCACGTCTGCTGAAATTGTTTCCACGTCCAACCCCACCAGAGCCCGAAGGTCTTCGTGCACCAGTGTGCAAACATTCCGCCCCTGCTCCAACAGTGTGCGGATCAAATTTGCCCCAACTAATCCAGATGCTCCCGTGACAAGTAGCTTGTCGCTCACTGCACCCTCCTCACAATTTAATAGTATTCTCCTGATTTTACGATTTTACTTTATCCGTCACCTCTTATAGTATGGTTAATATTAGGGACATCAGGTGTGGTTTTTGGTAGTAATCTATCATACCTGAACGGGCACACATGATGATGAGATTGTCTAAAATTTTCATTGTGACCACACTGCGTCAGAATATTTGCACTCGAATTACAACCAATTTGCAGTACAGTAGGAAGCAAGGAGAGGCAATCCCCAGGTGTCCCCAAAGGGAACCTTGATACAAAAGGTGTTGACGAAGAACATCAAAGATATATTACCCTCTTCTCAAGAATGAATTCAGTTTGTTTTTCAATAAGGCGGTATGTGTTAAGTACCCTGCACCCGTTGTTGCGCCTTTTTCCCCTTTCCTTAGGGAAGAGTATCAGGGAAATGTTTTTTACTATTTTCCCTCTCTTGTTAGAAAGCTTATGATATGAAAAGCTAGGGAGTTTATTAGTGATCATGGGAGTATCAACAATTTTATATTTTATTGGTTGTCTATTGATGATCCCTTAGGGCACCTTAAGCTTGACCCTCATACTCCCTTTGTTGCCTCCAATGCTATAATTTGCCTCATGATTGACTTTCTCCGCAATCTGTTCGTCGTAAATTACGCCATTATCTACTTCGTTTACGGGTTATCCTTCTTTGTCATGGGCCTGGCAATTGCTCTGCAATCCAGGCATTCCTCCCACCTTGAGCTGGCACGATCGCTGAACTGGTTGGCTGCTTTTGGCTTTCTCCATGCCTTTAATGAATGGGGCGACTTGTTCATCCCATTGCAAGGAGCTTACCTAGCTCAGGGATCCATTCACGTGCTGCACTATTTTCACCTACTGCTATTAACCATCTCATTTACCTGCCTGTACGGCTTTGGACTGTCATTGCTTGAGCCGTTGATGCACCGACGTTGGCTGCATGTGGTATTTGGTGCCTTGTTGCTGAGTTGGGTGTTATTGAGTGCCTTTCCCTTCCGGAGCTGGTATGCCGATTTCATGGTCTGGCATAACGCTACCGATGCTCTGGCGCGCTATTTGATCGGTTTACCAAGTGGTTTGTTGGCTGCCTATGCCTTGCGTGAATATACCCTTAAGCGTATTATGCCCTATAATGTGCCGCGCATCTTTCATGCTCTGCAGATTTCGGGAATCACTATGGCCATTTACTCCCTCGCCACTGGGCTGATAGTCCCACCAGCACCTTTTTTTCCGGCTAACTGGTTAAATACCGACACATTCACCCGCTACCTAGTCGTCCCACCTCAGCTCGTACGGGCAGTGATTGGCTTAGCTATGGCTATCACCACCATCCGTTTTCTGGATATCTTCGATGTGGAAACCACCCGTCAGATCGAAGCCATGGAACATGAGCGTGTGCTAGCGGAAGAACGCGAACGCCTTGCTCGTGAGCTACATGATGGGACCATCCAGAAAGTGTACACGGCTGGTTTGCTGGTGCGTTCTGCTCAGAAGCTCGCTGGTGTTGATTCACCTCTTGCTGGTCGTCTCTCAACCGCCGTCGGAGTGCTTGACGATGCTATCGGCGACTTGCGCCAGGACCTGGAACAGCTGCAGGCTCCTGTCCAATCTCCAGGACCTCTCAAGCTTGCCATCCAAAAGCTCGCCACCGACCCTCGCTTTAGCTCACTGGTGACCGTGGACCTGGATCTAGATCTACCTGATTCGTTCAGCTTATCCTCCGAACGCACCATCCACGTCCTATCGGTGCTGCAGGAAGCTCTGGCGAATATCGTTCGCCATGCTCATGCAAGGAATGTATTAGTTAGTGCCAATTGCGTAGATGATCGCCTGCACATGACCGTACGGGATGATGGCATCGGCATCTCGGAAGAGGCAGCGGCTGACCTTGGATTGCGGAGCATGCGTGACCGGGCTTCGCTCTTGCACGGAGAGCTCATGGTTGAGAAATTGAACCGAGGAACCCGTGTCGCCCTGGAAATCCCGAAGGATGAGGTATTATGACCAAGATCCCTGTACTGCTGGTGGATGACCATGCCCTGGTGCGACTGGGTCTGAGAACACTGATTGATGACGAGCCCGATATACAGGTGGTCGGCGAGGCAGCGAATGCCCAGGAAGCTCTCCAGGCAGTTGAACACCTGCACCCGCAAGTGGTGTTAATGGATATTCGCTTACCCGGTGAGGGTGGGCTGGATGCTACCCGCCAGATCACCAAACGCTTCCCCGAGGTCAAGGTGGTGATGCTTACCTCCTTTGCTGATGAAGAGCTGGTCATTAGCGCCATACGCGCCGGAGCTGTGGGCTATCTACTCAAAGAGGTGGGCAATGAGGAGGTACTAAGCGGTATACGCCTGGCTGCCAAGGGTAATTCGGTAATGGATGCGGCTACCACCAGCCGGCTGTTCGCTCGAGTTCGTGCCAACGAGCGCAAGGAGCAGGAAGATGCCTTTCGCGACCTCACTGAGCGGGAGATGGCGGTACTCAACGAAGTGGCTCAGGGCAAAACCAACGCTGAGATTGCCCAAAGCCTGAATCTCAGCGAAAAGACCGCTCGCAATTACGTCAGCATCCTCCTGGAGAAGCTGCACCTCAACAACCGCATTGAGCTGGCTACCTATGCCGTCAAATACCATCTTTCAGAGCGTATAAAAGGCGAGTGACTTGTTTAAATCAAAAGACGGTTATCCGCTCACCGTCTTTTGATTTCTTACTACATCGCCTAAGCTTCAGCAGCTTCGGGGGTTCGTGTAGGTAGGGACTCGTATCTCTTATCTTTGGTACCCAATATGGATGCCAGCCAGGGGATTAGGAAGTAATCTGCACCGAAGTAACCGGCTACTTTCCAGGCTAATACCAACAGGATGGAGACTACCAGGAACAGCGGGTTAACGCTAGCGGAACCAGCCATCATGAAATTCCAGTTCATAAAGCCGCCCATAAGAGCTGCGAAACCAGTGAAGATGCCGAGGATTAGAGTGATACCGATCAGAAACTCACCAACGGCTACCAGCTTAGCAAACCAGATATAAGCATTGGTGTTAAGCAAGAATTGCAAGAATTCCCGGTACCAGGCATAATGGATAGCAGGAGTCCCAGTGGCAGGGATGGCAACTGCGCTCGTCCAGAAACCCTTGAGAGCTTCACCTGTTTGCATCCAGGCAGCGCTCTCGAGCTTATGCAAGCTAGCAGAAATCCACTGGTAACCAAGCCAGACACGTACAGGAATCCAGATCAGCCCCGCCAGTGGGTGGTTGAATAAATTATTGATGAATTTCGGGGGCCGGATGACTTCATCTTTACGGGTGGTAACTACATTTTTCATTTTATCCTCCTATGGATATGATATCAATTGTTCTTATAATGTCCTTACAACCTTATTATATGACAAATTGTATCTAATTAGTAGTGTCACCTGACCCCAATAAGAATGGTGCAAATGACCC
>JBAQFX010000065.1:0-6971 GCA_049287485.1 Anaerolineales bacterium | reverse complement strand
AATGTATACAACGAACAATCCAGATACAGGTGAACCTTACGCAGATTGGTATATCAGGTTTGCCACTAATCACCTTGCTATAGCTTATCAGCCTGATAGTCAATATGCTTCAGAAATTAATGGTAGTAATTGGTTTGAGATACTTTCACGTCCAGAGGTCAAGGTCGGGTTGGCTGATCCACGCTTCGATGCTGTCGGGTATCGTGCCTTGATGGCATTTGCTCTTGCAGGCGATTATTATCATCAGCCAACAATCTTCGTGAATTTTTTCAAAGGCCAATTTACTTTTCCATTGGGCATATTTACCGAGGGCGATTTAACCACGATCACCGTTCCGGAAATCTTGGAGACTAAAACCGCTTCACATATCCTCCTGCGAGGCGCTAGCATTGAACTGATCGCTTTACTAGAATCAGGTGACCTTGATTACGCTTTTGAATATGAAAGTGTTATCCAACAACACGAGCTAAGTATGGTGAGATTACCCAATTCTCTAAACTTAGGAGATGAAACTTATCAGCTATACTATAACTCTGTGCAGGTAGTCGAAGACTTTCAGCGTTTTGCTTCGCTAAAACCGGTCTTTCGTGGCGAGCGGATCGGATATGGCATTACCATTCCAAACAGTTCCCCACATCCGAAGGAAGCAGCTCAATTTATTGCCTTTCTATTAAGTCCTGACGGTCGCGCTATTATGCAGGCAGATAATCATCCTATATTCGATCCAACAATAGGTGAAAATTACAATAATATCCCGGCTATCCTTCAGCCTTATTGCATACCTTCGGAGCATCCTTGAATTTCAGGAATCTTTCATTTAATATAATTTTTTCTATCCTGGGTGGATTACTAGTCCTTTTCGTAATCTTACCGCTGGTGAGTACATTGATATCCACAACACCATCCGAATTCCTGAGGGCATTTGCAGATCCAGAAGTTTTACATTCCATTGGGTTAACCTTTGGAGCTGGGATTATTTCAACTACCCTGGCATTAGTTACCGGTGTTCCATTAGCTTACATCCTATCCCGTCACAAATTTCACGGTAAACGATTTTTGGAAGCCATCATCAATCTACCTATTGTTATCCCCCACACCGCAGCAGGGATCGCTTTATTACTTGTTTTTGGTAGGCGTGGCTTGCTCGGTCAATGGCTATCACAATTGGGAATAACTTTTACTGACAATGTGGCGGGTATCGTGGTGGCCATGCTTTTTGTCAGCCTCCCATTTCTGGTTAATATGAGCAAGGAATCCTTCGCCCTCGTGGATGAAGAATATGAAAAAGTGGCTTTTACAGATGGAGCCAGCCGGTGGCAGGCTTTTTATAACGTAACCCTGCCACTTGCTTGGCGTGGAGTGCTTGGCGGAGCAGTGATGATGTGGGCGCGTGGTATCAGTGAATTTGGCGCTGTAGTTATCCTCGCTTATCATCCAAAAATCACACCTGTGCTAGTATATGAGCGCTTCGTAGGTTTTGGTCTAACCGCAGCACAACCTATCGCACTTATACTTATCCTCGTAGCATTAGTTATATTTATTACACTCCGTTTAGCATTATTGCCAGAACATGAGTGATCAAAATTCCACTATTATTATCTCTTCATCTAAAATAAGAAAACCATCTAAAAATCAGTTCATATCATTTCACTTCTCGACATAGAGATTTGCTTATCTAGTTTGGTTCTCATCTTTCCAAAAGGTTGTTCGCCACTGACTGGACTTCCCAATTCGTTTCAAACATAAAAATCCCCGCATTGTGTAAATTAAACATCATAAGGCTATATAGCTATTCATAAGTGAAAACGCAGTGTAATATTGACTATCGAATATTTTGTATCTCTCCTGTCGGTAACTGCATGAAGCCCTGTTTGATCACATATACGGAAGAAAAAACTCCCCACCTATGGGGATTTCCTCTGTGGGCGGAATAGGCCTCGAACCTACAACTTCCTCTGGGTAAGAGAGTGGCAGGTAGGGGAAAGTGGCAAAATAGTCGTCTATTACGTCTACTATATCCTATTAAATATACCAGTTTTTACCACATTTGCAGTAGAATTGCAGCAAGTATTAAGCAAGGAGGGCGACCCGCTGAGGGGGAATTAGAGTAATAAAAAATTGGATTGTTTTAGTGTATATAATATACTGGTATCGTGAGGCGGATCCATCTACACATCTAGTGATGAGACCAGGAGAAGTGACGATGCGTTCCTGTATATTCTGTGGTAATCGTGCTGGGACGAGAGAAGATGCCTGGCCATTATGGTTAATGCGGAAATTTCCAAAAAAAATTAATGGGGTAATGGCAGGTGAGATAGGTAAAAAAGCCCTTACACCTTGGCGCCAAATAAGCCCCGAATTGAAGATTAAGTTTATTTGTAAAGGTTGCAATAATGGATGGATGAGCCGACTCGAGGATCAGGTAAAACCCATTTTAGAGCCGATTATTAACGAGGAAACTGTCCTTATTCATCTTCAGCAACAGTCTATTTTGAGTGCATGGGCAGTTAAAACCACAATGGTCCTAGAGGCAATTTATCATGATAGGATTTGGTTTTACCTCCCAGCGGAACGTACTTCCCTGATGGAGACTCTACATCCACCAGCACGAACCTATGTTTGGATCGCGAAATGCGTTGACCATAATGGTTGTTATAGTTCAGCTTCCATACTAAAAGGAACCATTGATGAGTTACCGGGCCAAGTTGTCGGGTATTTATCTACGATCAGCTTTGGACCTTTCGTAGCGCAGGCTTTAAGCATGAGATTACCAGGGTCTCCTGCTCTGGACTCCTCCGTGATCGCAAATGTGCAATCTGGATCCTGGAGCCAAGCAATGATATGCATTTGGCCCAATCAGATGACATCGCAAAAGTGGACTCCGGTACTCGGGCTTTCCGGAGAAACCGGATTGCAGGCACTAATAGAACGTTGGACGCCTAATAGCGCTACCTAACGATGCCTCATGCAGCTAGCATCTTCGTTACCTATAAAAGCTCCGGTTTGCCAGAATTGAATAAAAATTAGAGCAAGTACGAAGTAAAGAGGGCAACCCGAAAAAATATAACTATTTCTTATAATATAGAATTTTATGGACGCATTACATCTGTAACAGTGTCGACGATTTTTACACCTACCCCAAAGCCCTTCTATGAGCAGTACAAATTTTACAGGTACATTGAGGTTTGGTGAAATGCCTTATACCTACAACGATATCGTCTTTACGATCAGCTCTAGTAAAAATTAAATCGAAAAGAGCATCCTCGTTATTTTCTAGATATCTACGTAATACGTAGGCACATACATCTGCAACTTGTACCATGCTAGTCAATTGGCTGTCAACGAACAGTGGGGTTTCTATAATATGCTTAATTTTAGTCCACAGAGTGCCAGATTTATGAAACGCTCTCATTAGATTCGTGTGCTTTAGCGCAATAGTTTCATTATTATCATGGATCAGGAGACCTAAGCATGGATCATTGCTCCCTTTTCCAATTATTGTTAGATACTGTTCAAATCGTGAGACAATTTGTTCAAAACATTGCTCATCTATATTTCTAGGATTTTTAGTCGGGTCAAAATAGATTTTATCCACACATTCTGCGAAGAGTCTCGCGAAACCCCATCCTGAGATCCGCTTTGCAACATCTTTAATAAACCTCTCCCTTTCACGATAAGTTAGGTGAATATAATTTTCAGTTTTTCGATAGTTTTTTCGAATTTGCTTATATAATTTAGGATTTCTACTCCTCCTTAGCCTAAGTAACTCAGCCCTCCTCAGTTGTTCAACTTGCGACCTACGATCTTTATAATCCATTGAATCGAAATTATTAATTTTGGTTTGTTCAATATATGGACGAAGGATCCATGCAATATGAATTTCAGAATTCTCGAGTGCATATCTTTTTTTGATAGTTTCGATTTGTCTATCGCAGTCTTTCCAATACCAAATCGGTACGGATAAACCAGCGAGGATAAAATGCGATGTATTTCCAGAGTCTTCAGGTGTTCCGGATTCATCAAGGTAGCAAAGATACATATAAACCCCTCCTTTTTGTTAAATAAAAAAAAAGCGACTGGGGTTAGGGCTAAAAGCCCCGCTACGAGACGCTTAGCGACTCATCCCAGACGCAACAATATTGTATCACAAAAATTAAAAAAGTAAACTGCCATTTTTTTCAATAATTTAATCGGAGTGTTTTATATTCCGAGCTCACTTTGAGTCTCTTCTGCTTTTTCGACCTTTTCAGCCTTCTTGAATGTCACCTGAACCGAGGGAATCTGTACTTGCCCTCCATAAATTAGCATCATTATTTTTTTAAGCATTGAAAGGCATTCCAAAGCCTTGTTCATAGTGGGAAATCCGTTTGAGAGCTATGATTTTTAACTGGATCATATCCTACGATGTGCGTAATCGAGAATAAATACACGACCTAACTACAACCTAAT
Source organism: Anaerolineales bacterium (assembly GCA_049287485.1). Classification (GTDB taxonomy): domain Bacteria; phylum Chloroflexota; class Anaerolineae; order Anaerolineales; family UBA4823; genus FEB-25. Next base: position 2,522 of record JBAQFX010000065.1, on the reverse strand, counting down.
GAACGATATGTAAATTGCTATTCTTCCCAGATCCAGATCTGCGCTTTGAGTGCACCATCGATAGCTGGTAAATCTTGCTCAAGGAATTGGGTCCATTTTTTCTTTATGATCGATTCCAATACCTCAATGTCATCTTCATCGTAATCTTTCCCGGACAAAAAAAATTTCCGGAAGATTGTATTCCATTTTGAACCTAAAGCTCGAAATGGACGAAAACAATCATTTTGCTTGGCCATAGAGTACAATTTTTCACGAATATCTAGTGGTCCTGGTCCAATTACTAGATGGAGCGCAAGAGAATTGGGATTATTTTGAAACTCATACATAAGCATTCGTCCAGATCTTGTCCAACCCTCCCCATGTTTTAGCTTTAATACATCCCATTTTTTAGGTAGGAATCGTACATATGATTTTGAACTAAAATCAAGCTCCATATCAGAATTTTCCGAAATAATAGTATCGAGAATATCATGGATAATTCCTTGCTTGTCAGGCCTGTATTCATAAATTAGATCTAGGGCACGTTGATGCTTTCGATAGATTTTTCGACATAGATCTGCAATTTCTGACTCGCTCACAATATACCTCCTTAACATCTGACTATAATGGGTCAGTAAAGTAAGAATATCGGGACCAATAATTGATGAACGGGTATCAGAGATTTTTTCTACGAGATCAACAACCAGGTTGTAATCGATTGGGATATACTCCGGATCTGATGGTTCGTCACCGTCAGGGGTCAGGAACAAATAAAGTTTCCGCCACCCAGGATAATGAAGTTCAACGATCTTGCGATAACGAGTTAATTGCTCAGAATGCTCTCCTGACCTAATTTTATTCTCAATGATTGCTATAAACTGATTTCTCTCATCTATGAGTGTAATGTCAATATTTTGCCATTCTCTTAGAACCAGGAGATCATCCAAATCACAGACATCAAGATAAATCGGCCTGAATGGTATTTGTTGATATTTGGCATATGCCAGAGCTCGCTGAAGGAACGATTTAACAACACTATCGCCGAGACCGTGATTTTGATATGGGTTTAGAATAAATGCTAGGAAGTCTGAATGCCTTAGCTCAATCCACACGGCACCCAATGCCTCAAAAATGTTAAACTGCTCAAGCAATGATTCAATACGCTCTAATTCGGGATTGTCAATGAGCAGAGCGTCAAGGAGCCTGAACTCATCGGAAGAATTATTTTGTATTATTTGATCTGTCATAATTGCTGTAATTTTCTAGTCCTATGTCCTCAAACAACTTCATAAATAAACACTTTTCGAAGAGACACAAAATCTATATGATTATGAATATAAAGTTATAGAAATCTCTAATAGATTAATTCTCTTCTGGCATTTGGGAAATAATTTTCATCGTATCAACACTAACCGTACAGACTCTCTTTAGAAGATCTATGACCTTATCTTTATAATCTGCAAATTTATAAGTATTGAACTTCTCAGCGATAGTCGGGTCTTTAGGCTTCTTTTCTTTATAACGCTCTAATATCCACGTTAGCGCTGAAAATGTTCCCAATCGGTACTCCCATGCTTCTGGAGGTACATCTCTTAATTTTGTTGAATTAAGTATAGCCTTGTAAAGTCTTTGGTGCAACTCCCAAGGAAAAAATCTAGAGATTGTTGAAGGGTATTGAGTGCAATCTCATTTCTCAAATTTTTTCCATCTAGAATCCCGCTTTATTTTTCAATCTGAAATAATTTTGAACTCCTTTAAGCATTGATGTACATCACTTCAGAAGTGAACATGGGGGTGTAAAATACAACTGAATATCTTTCCCTGGTGTCGATGACCCCGTAGGGCACCGCATAGGCACCTGGGGAATGGGGGTAGGTTCCCATGCAGCCTACTGGCCCACATTAATAACTCGGTCAGAGAAAAGCTACACCCAGCCCGGTTGTCTTTCTGCTATTCCTATTATTTAACTTCCACCGGTCCTAAAGCCCCTATCTTAGCTGCTGGAGTAAAGCAGAGAAAATAAATGGGACCATCAGCTTGATTTAGAATTATTGAATGGGGGATGCCGTCTGATAGAAATTCATAAAATCCAACCCTTAGCGTCCAGGGAGGCTGATCCGTATCAGGTGGCAAGTCCTGAAGATCCTTTATGGTTTTGCCTGGATCGAGTTTCGCTATCCCTATACCAACAGCGTCGTGTTCCTTGAGATACCCAATCACCTCCAGGGTAACATCCTTATTGGACGGGATGGTAGTCGCTCCCTCCATGGTGCATGTTTCGTCAGCAGAAAATGTGATCGTTATCTTGGGAGAGGCAAGGGAGTTGCAGGCTGTAGCTAGCAGGATGACCAACACGAGCACACTTCCTAGAGTGAAAAGCTGTCTGTGTTTCATTTTATCCTCCTATTATTTTAAGTACCCGTTACTGGCTATATCACAATAAAAGCCATTGACGGATCGTCGACGACCTGCAATGCAGCTTCAATGTCTTCTGAATAATATATAACAATGTAAAAAGCCCACCTACAACGACGTGTACATAC
>JBAQFX010000064.1:0-29987 GCA_049287485.1 Anaerolineales bacterium | reverse complement strand
ATATTCCTTTATTTACGTAAAGAGCTAATCGCCCCTCCATACATGGATGGTGGGGCAATCAATTACGCGGCACATGCGGCTGTCAAAGTTGGCCGAAAAGTGGCAGTGGTTACCCGCCTGACAGAAGAGGACAAACGGGTTGTCGATAAATTTAAAAGTGATGGCATTGATTGCTTCATTAGATGGCATAAAAAGGCTGCTCAATATAAGTCTCCAACTGAATAATATTTTTATAAAAATAGAAAAAGCCTGCTCTTTACCAATCTGGTGAAGCGCAGGCTTATTTGATTTCCTACCTAAATATTTTATTCTAGATTCACTGCATTAATAAACGGGTTTGTATTTTCAATATTCCTCAAGATATAAATTTTACAACATGGGAACGATGTAACTGCTCACACATCCACCCCAGACTCCTCCCTCCGCAAGTTTACAGACCGATTTCATAAGTAACACATGTTCGGAGACATAGGTAACACTTTCAGTATAATTGGGTCAAAGCTATGAGTAGTTAAGAGAACTTCTACCGAGCGACAGGAATATTGTAATAAATGGGATCGTCCGGATTATTTATAACACCCTGCTTTATGCAGGAAAGTATATCTTTAATTCCTTCTGGTACAATCTTGGTTATTTTAAATTCGAGCGTGTTTTTAATTTTTTTGAACTCGACTCGATAATCCCTTGGATCTTCACCAGTCTGAATATACTTGACTTTTACTCCTGGAATTAATTTTTGTAATTCTTCGATGATCATTTTCTTGGTGTAATTTTGTGCGGTATCCCCGACATTAAAAACATTGTAAGCAACTTTATCCATGGGCGCATTCAATACGGCTAAAATCGCACCTGAGAAATCACCTACATGGCAATATGGACGCCAATAATTCTCTCCATATACAACTACTTCTCTATCAAGGGCAAATTCCTTGGTGAATTCATTTACGGTAAGGTCAAAACGCATCCGCGGCGACATACCATAAACCGTCGAAAAACGGAGAACCGTTGGGTTAAAACCAGAAAATCGATTATCAGGTTTTAACAATTCGTTTTCAAAAGCGACTTTTAATTCTGCATAGAGAGATACTGGATTTAATGGCGACGTTTCATCCACAAAGCCCTCAGAATCTTTCATCTTGCCATAATTGCTACAGGTAGAAGCAAAAATAAACCGACGAATATCATATCGTTTGGCAGTTTCCATCAAGTTAATGGAAGCCTCTAAATTTGTGCGGCGAGCCAGGCCAGGCTCGAGCTTGCAAGCAGGGTCTCCCACAATAGCAGCCAGATGGACGATCCCGTCGATCTCGTGCTTCCGAAAAACCTCATCAACATCAGCAAAATTGTTGATATCAAGCTTATAAAAAATAAAGTCCGGATGATCCCAAATATCAATAAGTGAATGACCACCATATCGCAGACAGTCTATGCACAAAACCTGATACCCTTTTTGCAATAACCTTCGTAACAGAATTGATCCAATATAACCTGCTCCACCGGTCACGAGGATGGTTTGCTTTCGCTCATTTAACGTTAAACGCAAGCTAAAATCTGTTCCCGACATTAAATCCTCTGGATATACTCCGAACTACTTGTAGATGGACTCAACTTTTCTACAAAATGATACTTCTATGCTACGGCCGTGGCTGGATCATCAATTTTCTCCAACCATTCCTCTCGCCAAAAGGTTAGACATGAGCGGTCACAGCGACCAAAAACAGCTGTACCCTGGCAGTAGACTCCCTCAAGCAGGACGATCCCTTTCGCTTTTTTGACCTGGTAATCGCGTTCGTCAAGGAACCTTTCCAACACCTTTAACACCCTCTGTTGGGTACCACAATACTGCTTCATACCTTCCAAGAATGCGCATCCTTTTAATTCTTTTAAAAGATCCAGCGTATTCTGGATTTCCTCCAAAGATCGGACTCGGACCCAATCCCCCGATTTCAAGTGAACCACGTCTGATTCTTCTTCTACCTGCATCGCAGTTGTATCTTTTCGTTGGAACTTCGTGTACCAATTGTTGAACAGGGTCAGAATTCGCTTCAGAGATTTCTTGATGTAGGTATTCCAGAGTTTCGCAAAGAGGCGTTTAATCCTTATATCAATTGGCTGTGGGTCGAATTCAGCTTTCCCTTCAGCTATTTTGGGTAAACACGGAATTTGACATCCATCAAGATTCTCCAAATTTGCCTCCCACCAATGATGGAATATTGTTCATCATGATTGCAGTAAATTTATAATTATATTGTTCCATGGGCTTCAGGATTTAGATGCTTTATACTATCCGGCCATTCTTGTTGATCAAGCGTTAAATTTCCATGTAAATAAAACCGGATCATGCCCTCAGCTTTTGCTAGTGACGCATTATCCGGGTAGTGTTTCATTAAGGCTGTTACCGCTTTATGCATGGATTTTCCAATCAATGGCTTAAGCAGAGGATTGAAAACCACCCTCTGCTTGACAGCTGTTGCATTGAATCCCATCCTAAATTTAAAATCATCCACACTCTTTGGGGCATCCAAGGATTGGACGGTGAAAAAAATTTCGTTTATGCCTTCCCTTGCCAATAAATTGCAGCTGACGGAAAAAAAGAGGGCATTATTCACATATAGATCAAGATATTTTCGGTGAGAAAATGCATACGGAACATAAAATGTGTCATCGATTCGGCAAATGATCAACGAAGCTGCCAGCTCTCCTTCGACGATCGCCGACCAGGCTTCAAATCCATCTAAACCAACTGCTGAGAGGCAGACCTTCCTCCACTGTGTTTTGCTCATACTACCGGAACGCCCCTGCCTGTCAAGCGTATCACGTTGCAGGTTCCATCCCTCCCCAGCTATCCTTTCAAATGGCACCTGTTCAATTATACAATTTGCCAGACCGCGCCTAACCGCATTGCGTGCCTGGCTTCGCAGCAATTCCAGGTTGTACGGATTACTCGAGGTAACATGATAGCTCACTTTACCAATGGGAGCTTCCAACGGAGTTGAATACCGCAGGGTTGATACCCCATTTTTCAACATCAATGAGTTTAACTCTTCATCTGATGGCTCAATCAGCCAACCGAAAGGAAATGCCTGATATACCCTGGGACCAGCATCGAACCAGTAGCTATGCTCAGTGCGAATGACTCGATGCCCTTGCCGGCGATACCATTCAGCAAAGTGTTCAGCATCCAAGCTGGCAACCTATCATGAGCGGTAAAAATCTATACATTATTATTGATAACACCTATACATTTCTATATACTAGATCAATATATTAATTTGCGTGAAGAGCATTAATAAGTAATTTTTCAAATTGTCCTGCAGCAATTTGTGGTGAATGATGCTTTTCTGCCCATATACGCCCATTTTTTCCAAGCTGGTTCCTAAGGGCTTTATCTTGTTTCAGAGCAAGAATTGCCTTGGCTAACCTGGATGGATTTTCGGGCGGTACCCATATCCCTGCATCAGCTCTTCTGATAAGTTTCCAGGCTTCACTTTCATCATCCACACTTATGATGATCGGTCTCCCACTGGCCATAATCGATAGGATTTTTGATGGGAGAGAGGTCGCACCAATTCCATGTTTAAGCATCACGATAGATATATCCGCACTCGCCAGTACTTCAGGCAATTTTTCTCTGGGTTGAAACGGTATGAATGATATATTTTGTAACTGCTTCTGGCTGACATACGATTTGAGTGATTCTTTTCCCGAGCCGTCACCAACAAATACAAATTTAATATCTTGCTGATCAGTGAGTAGTTTCGCTGCGTTTACAATGTTCTCTAATCCTTGGGAAAGTCCAATGTTTCCTGCATACAAAGCCACAAAATAATCGTTAAGATCGTGTTCCTGGGAAAAAAGGTTCTCCGATGGCAGGGGATGAATCAGGTTAGTATCAACCCAATCATAAATCAAGGACATTTTCGACTCTGGAACATTCAGGTTTTTTAATCCAGTCCGGAATGAATCGGAAAGGATTCGGATATGCGTGGCATGATCAAGACAATATTTTTCCAATCGCGCGATAAAAGCTATTTGAGCCTTATGCTTGAATATTCCTAGCGTGACGCCCACATCAGGATATACATCGTGAATTGAAAAGATAGCCGGTTTCCTTCTCAGGGTAACTGTCCAGGTAAAGGGAAGCCACACTTGCAAGGCCGGGTTAGCCACAATCACAACATCATATTGCTGATTAAACCCAGCAACAGTTGCTCCAATCTGAAAGCTGAGAAATTGTAAAAGACGTTGAATCAGTGATTTTCGCTTTACAGAGGGTAGACCTACTCGGGTAACATTAACACCATTCTCACATGATCGCCACATCCATTTGCCATGGTATTCAACAGGGACTCTCCCTGAGGGATAATGAGGTACGGCAGTGATTACGCTCACTTGATGCCCTCGCTGCACTAAACCCTGACTGAGCATGGTGAACAATGGCGCACTGGGCCCAAGGTCAGGATCATAGTTGGGAGTAATAATTAATATCTGCATTCCTGTCAGATGGAGGATTTCACCGAACTAATCGTGGACAGTGCGTTTACCCGCTTTGCGATCAAAATACTGTTGCTCAATCCATGTGTAAGTGTTCTTTAGCCCTTCGCTTAGGGGTATACCGGGTTCCCAATTAAGGACTGATTTTATAAAGGTATTGTCGCTATTCCGCCCAGCAACACCTTTAGGAGCATCCAATTTATAGGTTCGGTGTAGTTTAACTCCCCCAATTTGCTCAATAATATCCACCAGCCCATTTACCGTAACAATCTCGCTGGTGCCAAGGTTGATTGGCGTGGCGATTAGTTTATCGCTATGCATGATCATGTCAATGCCATAAGTGCAATCATCAATATACATGAAGCTACGTGTGCGGATGCCATCTCCCCAGATTTCAATCTTTAGTGTTCCATTATCTTTCGCTTCGATCACTTTCCGACAAATAGCAGCTGGTGCTTTTTCTCGTCCACCATCCCATGTTCCATAGGGTCCATAGACATTATGAAAACGGGCGATATGTGTCTCTAATCCTCGTTCAGCATAGTATTCCTGGCAGAAAATCTCTGAGAGCAGTTTCTCCCACCCATAACCACGTTCAGGATTGGCAGGATACGCATCTGACTCCTTCAGAGCACGTACATCGGGATCTTGCTGTAAATCGATGTTGTACGCACATGCAGATGAGGAAAAGAAATAGCGACCGACCCCGGCTTTATACGAAGCTTCAAGCATGTGAGTGTTGATCAGGATGCTACGCAGGCATTCCACCCGGTAACGTTCTATGAATCCCATCCCACCCATATCTGCCGCAAGATTGTACACTTCTACTGCACCCTCAACTGCTCGGATGGCATTCGCCTCCTGGCTGAGGTCCATATTTAAATTTTCCACACCTTCAATCACCTGGTACCAGAGAGGAAGTGGCTTTTTATCAACCGCACGAATATTGGTGAATCCCTGTTCATGAAAGTACCGGGTTAATGATCCCCCGATAAACCCTCCAGCCCCTCCGATAACGATCAGGTCACTCTTCTTCAAACCAGGATAATTTGCGGCAGTAAAATTTACACTCATTATTCCTCCAAATCTGTGTGTTAGATCAAGTATCCACCTGTGGATATTATGGACAAGGTTGTATTATAAACACTAAACGATTTTATCAAATTAATATACCTATACATAAATATATTGATAAATCTGTTCGGGTCATTTAAAGCTAAAAACCACTAATACTTATAACCCCAGACGAATGGCAAGCGGATTTTATGCTCAAAAGCAATTGGCTCAGTTAGCTGTCCGGCAAAGGCTGTGGTAGCTTTAATCTGTTCATAGAAATAATTCTGATTTATTTTGTCAAAGGTATCATTAATCGTGTGATTAAAGGGATCCAGATCACCATGATAATCCTGATTTTGTACTGCCGCCATCACCTCATTCTCACGGAATGGACCTTCATCCCCTCAGGTACATCCAGATACAATTTCCGGAGTCAGTCCAATCTCATAAAATGTAATTACACTGCTCAGCAATTGAACGAAATCCAAGGGATCGCTGCCATTCCACAGCTCCATAATGCCATCGTCATTCGAGTCATATCCTAACATCTCAATGCTGACCAGGTATTTAATCTTCCCCAAACGCTCCGGATATTCTGCCACAAATCGATGGGAGCCTAGCGAGCCATGCTCTTCCCCGGTAGAAAAGAAAAGCGTTACAGAGCGACTAAGCTGCCGGGTACTTAATATCCGTGCTAATTCCAACAGGCTCACCGCACCACTGGCATCATCATCTGCAGCCGGGTTTTCCTCTAAATATCCATCCAGGTGAGCAATGAAGTAGATCTCTTCATCGGGATAAAGCCTGCCCTGTTTGTGCGCCAGGATATTTTGATCCGAGTAGCTCCCACTGTTCCAATCCAGGACCTCGACCGAGTAATGCAAGTTGATCAGCGTTTCGTAAACATAGTCCTTTGCCCACTGCAGATCTTGCGTACCCGTTTCGCGGCCAGCCAGGGTGGTGCATCCATTGGAGGTGCAGATTGGCTCCACCCCGGTGAGTCTTCGTAGATCGGTGAGCGCCCGGTCCTGGTTTACTTGATCTATCATCTCGCGAACGATGGATTGCGGGTTGATTTCTACTTGTTGGTTTAATGCATGATATGGTGGGGCTGCATGAGTATCGTTTTTCCAGCCAAATCCAATAAGCATGCTAAATATTAACGCAAAGAAAATTATAGTTTTTTCTCTCATGCTGGCTCATGCTGATTATAGGCTATTTATTAAATCTCCAATACCTATAAATCCCGTATCACTTTTGCCGGATTGCCTGCCACGATGGCTTCCGAAGGAACATCGTGAGTGACCACACTACCTGCACCAACAACTGATTTTTGTCCAATAGTCACTCCTTTCAAGATAAGACAATTCATTCCAATAAATACGTTATCTTCGATAGTAATTGGTGCGGTTTGAGCCGTTTGTGGAAGCTGCATTCGGATATTAGCATCAAGTGGATGAAAATCAGTATCAACGATCATACAATTCGCACCGATATTCACATTATTCCCAATCGTAATCCGCTCGGCTGCACATATTGAACCACCTGTTATGCCAAAATTATCACCGATCTCAAGCATGGCTCCCGCTTGCCAGGTGCATAAAATGACCGGATGATTGGCACCTAATGGGTTGGACCCAACAGAAGAGCGTAAGCTAAGGTTGGAACCAAACCTCATCATACTTTGGCGGTGTTTTTGAATGATTGGCATTCCATAAAAACGCCAGTTTTTACCCCAGTGGATTCTGTTAACAGCAAATAACAGGCGATTAAATGGATAGTCAATAATCCGCATAAATTCATTGATTATTTTCCAGGGGGTGTCAGATCCCTTTGCAAACAATTACCTGTTTATCCTCTCTGCAATGACTCTCTGATAAACTGCTTCCAGGCGATCAACAACAACTTGAATAGAAAAGGTATCATTAACGACTGTCATACAATTTGCTTTGAAACGATGATATCTTTCCCGATCAAGTAATAACAATCTCATAGCGTCTGCAAATGCCTGCACGTCAAAGGGAACAACTTCCGCTACCCGATCTTTTACCAGGTGCGAAATCTCACACCGATCAGTTATGACCATAGGAGTGCCATATAAACAAGACTCCATAATTGTAGCTGGAAAGGCATCTGAACGACTCGGAAGCACAAATAGGTCTGCATCATGAAAGGCAGCCTTAACATCCTGACCAGATAATAACCCGGTGAGGATGACTTGCGATTCAATTTCATGTTTTCGTATGCTTTTTTTAATCTCGGCTAATTGACCATCATCAGGTCCTGCGATAATTAAACGAGAATTCGGGATATTTAAAGACGCAAATGCTTCTATCAGCAAATCCACGCCTTTAATCTTATTTATTCTGCCAAGGAACAAAATAACTTGCTGATCATCCTCGATATTAAACCGCTTTCGAAATAAGCCTCTTTCAGGTAATTCCTTTAACTCGCTTGGATCAATACCATTAGGGATCACATCAATAATTTCTGGTGAAATACCCCTCTCTATCGCCTGAGACCGCTCATTATCTTGTAAAGCAATTAAAGCAGAAATATTTCCCAGCTCCATCTTCTCGAAGAGAATATCATAGACACGTTTTAAAAAAAATGTGTTGGCAATAATTGGTAATGAACCATGGGGTTGAGTAACTATCGGGATTCCAGCAGAGTGGGCAGCCTGGGCAGTTGTGCTCATTATTGGACTTCGATATCCATTTAGATGCACCACATCAAAGCTATCAATCTCTCGCTTCAAATATGATGAAAGTTCTGGCAACCAGATTGGCCCCAATGTACCGGGCCACCATCGAAAATTTATGGTATCAAGATATACAACTCTGATACCATCGATACATCGCTGGAATGTGCTGGACTCTATCTTCTTTTTTTTATTTAGCAGATTTGTACAATAAACGGTCACTTCGTGACCGCGCCTTACTAATTCTCTACAATTCTGATGAACAATTTTCACCGGTCCTCCCCAGGCATGAGCTGGGGAAAAACCAAGAGTAACATGAAGAATGCGCATTAATATTCTTTAATTAGTTAATTTTTCTTTAAATCAACACAGATTTCATTGAAATAAGCCATATATTGCTGCAGGATATTCTCAATTTCAAAGGGTTTCCAGCTCTGATCGGATACAGGATACGAATGATTGGATAGACTGCGTTCGATTGCCTGGGCAAGGGCAAGCGGATCGCCAACGGGCACCAGTTGACCATATTTACCATCTGCCAATATTTCCCGCGATCCACCAGGACAGTCTGTAGCGATGATAGGTACTCCACAAAACAGTGCTTCTATCAAAACACCCGGTAAACCCTCGAACTGCGATGAGTGTACAAATAGGGAGGCTTTTTTCATATATGGATATGGGTTCTCAATAAAGCCTGCAAATTGCACATCCATTTCGATACCAAGATTCTTGCTTTGTATCTCCAGGTGATGCCTCTCATCACCTTCTCCTAAAATCAAGAGGCGAACAGGGCGTGATTGGTGCACCAAGGCAAATGCCTTGAGTAAAGTTGGATAATCTTTTTGTGTGGTCAGGCGGCCAACAGCCAGCACAACTGGGGATTGATCAGGAGCAAACCATGGGTGATCGACAGGTGCATTCGATTTTTCTATTAAAATAGAAGTAACCACTGGATTATAAATCACCCGTATTTTCTCCTGCTGGATTCCAATAATTTTTACAAGGTCATTTGCCACGGCTTGAGACACGGCGACAATACCATCGCCCCAGGGATAAAAGATTTTTGTCATGGCTGGCATTAATCGAAATCGGAAATCTCTTGGGAATTGCTTGATCTCCACTGATGGGATATTTCGTTCGCTAATGATCACCCGGGTTGAAATACGTGCCAATTTTTTTGCCCATAAAGCGATCAGGTTGGTCATTAATCCTGTGTACAAGATATCAGGATGCTCATCCCGTAAATAGCCAATCAAAGCTGGCAAGCTGGTTAGAGCCCGGCTTGTAAACCTCCTGGGCGCCTTTAAGTCAATGATCCGCACATGCTCCGGGATCTCTGAGACCAATGAACCCTCAAAGTGAACCAGGATCAAGTCAACTTGGTAGCCGTGGGATCTGAAACCACCCGCCAGTTTTAACATCGTTCTTTCAGCACCGCCACCGCCTAAAGTCGGCAATAGAATTGCCAGGTGCCTGGGAAAAGCCCTTGTTTGTGTCATGAATAATCTGAGGTGTGACTAATAATGATATTAACCGGTAGTACTAATAGGGCTAACATGAGGAAATATGAGTAGCTCGATTCCTCACCTCCACCTTTTATCCATGAAAGCATATAACCTAAAAATACAGATGCCACAATTCCATAATACGCTATTATTTTCCCTTCAAAATACTTATTTCCTCTTACATATTGTTGAATAAATATGAATATAGCAGATATTAAACTCCCAAAATAGAAAATTAAACCTGGGATACCTGTTTCCATCCAGATGGTAAGAAAGGGATTATGAACGGGAGCAAAATCGATATCCAAGGTGCTTCGAAATAGTTGCAAATAGGATAACATTACGTAGTTTGAATTTCCAAGCCCAACCCCAAACCATGGGTTATCCCTGATGTATAACCATGCTGCCGACCATAATGCCTCTCTACCCCCTAAAAGGGTATTTGCCTGGTCGATCAAGGTGAATCGGTCTATTACGGTCTTATATATTAACGGAACCATCATCGCAATCATGATCAGGTATACAAAACTGACTTTTCCCAGGATCCTGGTAGGTTTCCAAATCCAAAATGCCAGAAATGTAACCAGCAAGGATATCGCACTACCTCTTGAACCACTTACTGCCGTAATCGCGATCGTTGCAAACAGGTAGCTGAAAGCCAGTACTTTCCACAAGAGCATACGGCGTTTATTTGGTTGTAATGCTTTCCAGGCAACTCCGACCATCGAGACAAGGGCCAGGATTCCAATCCCATTCTCATTTTCGCCGAACACCTTAAGTCGCATTCCAGGTGTATACCCCGTTGATATGATCGTAATAATGCTGGCAATCACCAATACCCACCCACTCAAAGCTAAAGTGTTCATGAATCCATTGAGACTTTTTTCTGTTCGGATCAAATTCGGGACCAGAAATAAAAAAACTAAGACCCTGACCAAATATATTTGCAGGAAGGATACACCGATATTAATATTTGTATTCCATAATAGCGTAACTGCGCTCCAAAGCAGAAAAGCCAGCATTAGCAATGTGGGGATGGAAAAAATCACTTTTTCATGACGCCTGATTACATAGAATAACCAGATGATAGGCGCAATAATCGCTAAAGCCTTATAAAGGTAGTCAAATATCGCTGTCGGGATAAGGCCATATGGTAGCAATGAAATAAACACTATCAGATATAAACTGAAAACAGGCTTTTTAATCCATAACCAAAATATCGGGAATAACAAAAAGACAGCGCCCAGGTATAAAGCAGAAAATGATGAATTGATGAAGAAACCGGATATACTGATCAGGATTGCTATGGTAATAACCAGAAACGTTAATAATAATTTCCAAGAGGGGAAATTTTTATTGATAGTTTTCATTCTAAGTAGTTTGTTCTAAATTAATCAACGTTGATTCAAACGATTTACAATAAAGTGATCCAGCATTTGTGTAGCAGAATCTTGTTTTCTCTGCCTGATTTTAGGCAAATAATCCATTAACAGAAACTGCTTTAGTGCTAATTCCTGGATCCAATAACGATGTTCTTCAAAATGGTAAGTTTCATCGTCATCAAAAATATATAATCCTGGAATATCATTAACCCTTAATTGTGAGGTAGTATTGACTTCAAAGAGAGGTGAAAATTCAAGAATATAATATTTGCCATCCATCCCTTTGACCATATCGATGGCTAACATTGGACTTTTAATCATCTTGTTGACATTACGCGCAATCAACATAGGTTCTTTTGTCAAGTCTCTTAACTCGACCAAGCCCATTCCAGAGGCTCGAAAGTCGCCCTCTAACACTTTTCTATAATAACCAAAAACCCAATTTCCCAACACAATCACGCGGATGTCATACCCATCATTCGGGACAAAATCCTGGAAGTATACATAATTCTTTTGTTTGCAATATGCCAGGTGGGTTCTCCGACCTGATCCCGAAAATGATTGCTTTACGATTTTCCGTGCCTGTCCCACATTTCGAACCAGTTCAACCCCGACCGATCCTGAAGACGGATCAATTTTACTCACGATAGGGTAGGTTAAGTTTTCAATTAATCGTAATGCATCCTTTTTATCGTGGGAAATATACGTATTAACAAACGGAATTTCTAAAACTTTTCCAATGTAAGCTTCTAAATTTTTATCCTCATACAGCATTGTATGCTTGAATGAGGGATAACAATATTTTCCCAAATAGGTTTCTAATAAATAATATTTCCGCCGTAATTCTTGAAGGATGTAAAAATCGTTTGAGCTTATTCCAATAATCACATCGTATTTATCAGCTTCTTTAAGCCAATTCTGAGCATGAATATTGTAAAACTCAAAAGGTATATGGTTATTTTCTAAGAATCGACGGTATTTTGTCCAATTCGGCCATTTTCCAAAATTCCGAACAATACCAACCACAGGTTTTTGGACATTATTTGGCCAATCAATATGTACTATTTCTGCAGGTTCAAGCCTGTCACGGTCGTCCAGGTAATATGGCTCTACCATCGGAAAATGTTGCCTGATTCGTGAATATGACATCGTCTTGCTGATATTTTTAAAGAATTTTGTTTCTTTCAGATTCTGCAGCATCGAATATATCTAATTCTCTAATACATCACAAGAACTTTATTGTAAAGAATATTAGAAATCAATACCGAAACCTGGTTTACCAATCTGGTGCCACTGCTTCAGACAGTTTTACCTTTTTTTCTTCAATGAGCCGATTTCCCAGGTAATAAAAAGAACTTAGTTCCAGATTCGAGGGATAGAAACCAAGAGCTTCAATACAATTCAGGTTTCTGAGAACTCCATGGAACATCTGAAGGAAAACGCCATGGGATATGACAAGAATTGACTGCCCTCGGTATTTCCTAAAGATGAGCCGACGGAATTTCTTCGCACGTTCCCAGACGTCTTCAAAAGGCTCTCCTCGCTGAGGGTTTACGGTATGAAGATCATTCCCGACGTTGATGAGGAGAATGGGAGGGTCAAATTCCAGGATCTCATCCCACGTGTGGCCTTCCATTATTCCAAAATTACGCTCATTACATAGATCACATTCAACGATTGAAACTTTTCCATTCGCCATCAATTGCGCGGTTTCGATGGTGCGTTTCATCTTCGATGTCAAAATAATATCGAAATGGAAACTCTTCAACTTCGTTGCAGCTAGCCGGCACTCATTGATCCCTTTTTCACTTAAGGAAACATCAATCGTTCCCGTATACCTTTTCTCAACATTATAAACAGTATGACCATGCCGGATGGTGTGAATAAATGTCTTCGTTGTCATTTTAGGCTTCCGTTAACCTGATAATATCGTTTAATCGAATTACCGAGGAGTAATCGGTGCCTAATGGACCAATTTTGATATATTTAATACCAAATACACAGGTAAGCATGGAAAGAAAAGTTGACTCGGTGCTAATCGATCGATGAGAAGTGATGGCAATCTGTCCAGTTTTTTGCGTAGCTTCTATCGCTTCAATCACCGCCGTGACCGTACCTGCCTGGTTTGGCTTTATGACTGCGCCATGAGCATAATGATTAGCCCCTCCTTCCACAATCCTTTCCGCAGAAGACGAGTACAAATTATCACCAATAATGTAACTGGAGTTTTGCTTCATGGTTAAATTCCTCCAGCTATCGAAATCTTTTTCATGAAATGGGTCCTCTAAAAATTTCAGGTTGTATTGTTGAATCATACTCATCCAATAGGTGACGAATTCCTCGCGAGAACGCGTTCTTTGATCAGTAATTTCTAGGTAATAACCTTCACCATTCCAAAGATCGCCAGCAGAGGCATCGATCATCAGATCGTACTTATTAGTAAGACCGAGACCTTCCAGAACATTAAGCAAAAACTCAATCACCTCACGGTTATCGCAGGTGCTGAAGCTATTCACTGGATTTCCAGATACAACCGTTTTCGTTTGGCTGAGCTGTTTTTCTTTCACCACCTTTTGGATATCGTTATGCTCCTCTATGATCTCCTCGAGAGCATTGGTCTTGGATACGAGCATAAATTCAGGGAAATCACTCAATACTGGATTGGTATATGCATGCCGGCCACCATTGAGAATATTTAGGCAGATATGGGGAGGTGTTAACCTGGTCTTCGGCACGTTAAATAGCTCAAATAGAGACTGCTCTGACCTTCTTGCATTAAAAAACGCCTCCGATAATCCGTATGCATTGTTCTGACCGAATTCTTTTTTATGCTGCTTCAAGTACAAGTCAAAATCTCTTTGGTCAAGTGGCTTTCCCACAAGACCATCAGCTTGTATCGTCTTGATGATTTCACCTGGATTTATCGAGATCTTTTTATTTTCGTAGATACTGATGGTTTCACCCTGAGATGAAGCGCCAGTACCAACAGAACCATCATCAAGGTCGATGATGAATTCATTGGTAAATTCAACATGGGAATTGACAATTCTCCGATAATCTATCTTCGAAATCTTAAACGTATTATTTCTCCACTGGTAAACCATAGCGATTGGAAAAAACCGATGAAATATGAGTAAGCAGATTGATTAAGCTTTCTTCGCCGCATATTTCGGCAGAAGTAAATAAGCAAACTCCTTCATTTGCTTAAATAATTGCGGTTGAATTAACAAAAGAGTAAATAAATAAAACAATGCACCTCCAAAAATATAAATAACTACACGTAAATATAAATTAACTGATTCAGGCAAAATATTCTTGAAGACAATCACAAAAATAACCATGACCAATGAACTAATGAATGCGGGTACATATTGGAGTAAATGTGGAACAATGGAAACTTTTATTAGTTTGCGAATGATCACAAAGTACAATGGCAATACGAGAAAACTGATAAGCACATACACTGAAGCTACTGCAACAATACCCCTTCTTACTACAATAAAAAACCCAATGACATCAACTACAGCCGTTAAGGTCCAAATATATAACCGCCATGCAGGTTTCCCAGTTGCCCTTATGATACTGCTATGGAAATAAGTAATCGAACGTGAAATACCAATCAACATTAATATTTGTATCACCGGAATACTTGATGCCCATTCCTGGCCATATAAAATAACAACAATTTCAGAAGCAGTAACGGAAATCCCCAAGAATATTGGGAAGGAAATGATGCTCTGTAATCGAGATACCTCAAAGAATGATTGTTTAAGTCTTTCGATATCGCTTTGTAATCGTGAAAAAGCTGGGAAGAGGACTGCATTCGGCACCGAGATGACAAAATCAGTCATTACAATCAATAAATTGTACGCCAAAGTATAGTAACCTAATGCTATCGGTCCAAGATAATATCCAATGAGAAAATCATCTCCATGAAGACTAAAAAAATCGACGAAGTTACTGGCTACGATATTGATTCCAAACGAAAAGAGCTGTTTGAAGTGTGACATGCTTATGTGGAAGCTGGGCCGCCAATCAGTAACCGTCCATAATGCAATGATATTTATAAAACTCGCCACAAGCATTTTTGCCACCAGGCTCCAAACACCCCAACCAAGAAAAGCTAAGCCTACAGCAACAAGACCACTGATCACGGTTACTATGAAGGATCGTAAAGCCAATACTTTGAATGCCAGTTGTCTTCGGAGTAAGGCTTGCTGAACACCACTTAGCGCGCTCAAAACAAAACTAATGGATAAAAAACCAATAATTGGCGCGAGATCAGGTTCATGGAATAGTTGGGCTATTACCTGCGAAGCCCCAATGCCTATCCCGGTTAATAAAATACCTGTTAACAGGCTAATCCAAAAAGCTGTATCAAGATGTTCGCGTTCCAGGTTTGGACACTGCACGATTGCGTCACTAAATCCTTGATCGACGAATATTTGAGCCAGGGAGATAAATACCGTGGCGTAGGCAACAAGACCAAACGCCTCTGGTTTTACCAGCCTAGCCAGAGCTAATATTACAAAAAAAGAAATAGCCCGGGCACCCCAGCTTTGTGCAGCTGACCAGACAATCCCTTCAGCGGATTTCTGACGCAATCCCATAGAATTAATCTCTATCCGAGAATACCGTGTAAGTTGTTTGAAGATAATGAGACATTGGCTCTAAAAAAACATCAAAACAATCATCGATCCTTAGATATTAAGCTAAATAATCCCCCGATTCATCAGCTAGTCTGTAACTGAATATATGCATATGAGGGACTTATGACGCATGAAATTATCGATACGATTTTGTAAAACAGATAATATGGTAAGGTGTATAAAACTGCTATGATTTGATCGTGTATATTTTCCCAAAACGATCACATAAGGAGATCAGGATTGAATATTAATGATACTTATCAATACTGTAATGATATAAACGGAAAATCTGATATAATTAAGAAAAGCATAGAAAAGGCAAAACTATCGAAAGATAGTGACGCAAAGTTACGGATCTAAACGGGTTTTTACCGCATGATCGCCTGACTGCCTAAGCTAATTTTTTTATCTTTGATCTCTGGTAGTCAGACATACCAGAGATTTTTTAATATATAACAGTTATTTAGACGATCTTTGGTTGAATATGGTTCAAAGATAATGCTATCTGCAGATAAGAAATCAAAAGTCCTCATCAGAAAAACTTGGCGCCAGTTATCCACTGGAGCATTAATTCTGGCAACAATAATGTCTTTATTTATTAGCCCAACAGTCTCTTTATCATCCGTTGCTGTTGCGAATGCCAACCATACTTTACAAAATATCAAGGATATAAATTCACAGTCGCAAATTATCGTTAACGAGAATTCTTTATTTTTACCCATTATCCAGAAAGCAGTGCACGGATATTATGTATCACCTAATGGAAATGATGTTAATTCAGGATCATTTTCAAGACCATGGAAAACATTAGGAAAGGCAGCCAGTACAGTCGAGCCAGGAGATAACGTTTTCATTCGTGATGGAATATATAATGAATATGTCAGTTTCAGAACTTCAGGAACCGAAAGCCAACCCATAAGGATCATTGCTTATACCGGAGAAAATCCAATTATCGATGGATTTTATGGTGATCCTGGGTCATATGCAGGCTTATTGGTTATCAGAGGAGATTATATTTATATATCAGGTCTTGAGGTGCGGAACTCATCCTTGATGGGGGTGTATGTTTATGGTAACTATAACATTGTAGATAATATGTACGTCCATCACTGTAAAGAAAACGGCATTATTATCAATCATGGACATGATTCAATCGTACAAAATAGTCGAATTTGGCGCAATGTACTTTCAAATCAGTATGGAAATCAAGGATTCTGGTCAACTGGATTGAGTGCTGCACGTAATGGTGTGCAAAATGCAATCATAAGGAAAAACATCGTTTGGGAAAATTGGGGAGAAGGCATATCTTCTTTTGAAGCGGATCATGTAACCATCGAAGATAATATCGTTCATGATAACTATGGTGCAAATGTTTATATCTCAGATTCTACTAACGTGACCTGTCAACAAAATTTTGTCTATACCGATCCGGCTAGTTATGTATTTCCTTACAGTGATCATGATGGTATCACTATGGGTGATGAGCTATACGATCCACCAACGTCAAATGTTGTGATCATCAACAATATCTCGGCCGGGAATCAAGGCAATTTTTGGTGGTGGCCAGGTGTACAAGGTGGGGGGATGAATAATGTCCTGATCGCTAATAACACATTCGTAAATGGTTTTGGAAATCCAAGCGATGGAAGAGGTAACGTAATCATCAGTGAGGGTGTTCATCAAAACGTTCGCTTTGAAAATAACCTCGTTTTACAGGATGGAGTTCTTCCGGTGATTGCCACAGTGCGACAACCAGGGATTACTTACTCAAATAATCTCTGGTCAAAAACCCCTCCACCTGCCGCTTCTGGTCCAGGTGATATCATCGCTGATCCACTTTTAGCCCAAACCGGAAACCCATTTTCCCCCGAGTGGTTTAAACTTACTGGCATTTCTCCTGCGATAGGTGGAGCATTACCTGTCCCCGAAGTCACAATAGATTTCTTTGGAATAAATCGAGAGGCTCCCCCAGATATGGGCGCGAATGAATTTTTTCCGCTTCCATAAATATAAGTATATTTTCCAGATTTGCATTCCAATCAATCAAACTAATTGACGGATAAGCTTTTTAGCAGCCTCGACCTTCGATTCTTTTTTAGTCCGATTGGATTTCTTTTTTCTCCCCTTCTTTACGCTATCCTTCTCACCATAACCATTGTAATATTTATAGTGTTTATAATAATACCCATACGAGGAATTTCTTAAATTTATATCATTGAGCACAACACCAAGTAAATTTGCATTTAATTGATGAAACTGGTTGACCAACCGGCGTAGAGTCGCCATATTGGTCGTACCCGGTTTGACTACCAGTAAAACTCCCTCTACATAAGGTAATAAAACCGCTGCATCGGTGACAGCTAACGCTGGAGGCGTATCAATTAATAAAATATCATTATTATTCTTCAATTCTTCTACGATAGAACCCATTAACAGGGATCCGAGGAGTTCAGAAGGGTTCGGAGGCGTATCCCCGGAAGTAAGGGCAGTCATACCATTGATCCTGGTTGGTTGTAATGAGTAGCTCATGCCTAACTCGGGGTGAACAAAAATCTGGCTTAATCCTACTAAATTATCCAACCCGAGACGGCGATGGAGTGTAGGTCGACGTAAATCAGCATCCATCAGAAGTACGCGATATCTATTTTGGGCTAACACTACGCCCAAGTTGACTAATATTTCTGTTTTTCCCTCCCCTGGCATGGCGCTGGTTACCATAATGGATCGAAGAGGTTTTTCGAGGCTTGCTCCCGCATACTTCACGTTGGTGCGTAGAGTTCGAAAGGCTTCTGATATTGGAGATAAGGGTTGTGCTTCGGTGATAAGGATATCTTCGCTTCGTGAATGATGGGTAATCGCGCCTAAAACTGAAAGTCCCAACTTATCCGATATTTCTTCGGGAGTCTTAACCGTATCATTCAATAACTCGGCGCCAATGACCAATCCACAAGCGATAACCCCACTGACTAATGCTGCCACAGCAACATTCAATAGTATTCGCGGACGAATCGGTTCCTCAGGGATCACTGCTGGCTCAATTTGAACAATGCTCGAACGAGTTTGAGCTTCAGCCAATCGAACTTGTTCGAAACTTTGAAGCAGACCAGCATATGTCTGACTATAATTAGCGATCATCGTCTCCAGTCGATCTTTTTCTGCCGTATTTGTTGTGCTGACTAATTGATCGTTCGCAATTTTGAGCTTATTCTCAATATCCGTCATCTGAGCTTGCAGGTTTGCCTCTGATTCTGAGAAGCGTTCCGACTGTAAGGAGCTTATCTGGTCAGTAAAGACTGAGACAAGGGAATTGGCGATATCGGCTGCCAACTTTGGATCCTTTGACTCGGTAAAGATAGTAATCAACTGTGTATTGGATATTGGTTTAGCGCTGATCGTTTTTGGATCCACCTCAACCAATCCTAATTTTGCTGCAACCTCTTCCAAAACAGGTGATTTGGTCAGCATCTGTGAGTATGTTTGAGTGAGTTGCGAATTCAATAGAACCAATCCATAGTCAACAGACGTACTTGAGGAACCCATATCCACCAGGACGGTGGTTTTTCCCTGATAAACAGGGGGAATCAGGTCACTGACAAAATAAGCACCAACCCCTGCAACGATAACTGCCAGTGCTATCAACCATGCCCAATGCCATAACAGCACAAGGTATTTAACGAGATCAATAGAATCTGAATTCTGATCATTTAATCTTGGTACTTGCATGCAAACTCCTTGTGGTCAAACCTGCTCTTTTTTTCTGATGTTAATCCTGAGCAGGATTTTGCATTAATTCAATGGTGCGGATAACAGTTTCTGTAACCAGGTCGACTCGCTCAGCGCCCATCCCGGGATATAATGGCAAAGTTACTTCTCGCTCTGAGATATCCTCGGTGATGGGTAAAGAAATTTCTCCATAGTGGGATTGATAGTAGGTAAAGCGATGTGTTGGAGGATAATGAATGCTGGTCTGTATTCCTTTGGATCGCAAAGTTTCTATAAATATTTTCCGGTTGATCCCAATTGGCAAAATCACCGGGAAAATATGATAAGCTGGCGATCCTTCCTTACCTCGAAAAGGTAAACCTATCTCCGTATTTTCCAGCGCTTGCCAATAACGCTCTGTCCAGTCTTTCCTACGGGAATTATTGTTAGAAAGTTTCTTCAGCTGCTCTATGCCTAAGGCAGATCGTATTTCATCAATTCGATAGTTATACCCAAGGTCAACCACATCATAGCTGTTCGAATGACCATGGTGGCGATCATAGGTAAGTGTGGTCATCCCATGCGAGCGTATTAAGCGAACTTTTTCAGCAATATCATCCCGGTTTGTTACCAGCATGCCACCTTCGCCAGTTGAGAGGTTCTTATTTGAGAAAAAACTAAAACAACCAATGGTTCCCCAGGTCCCCATTAATTTCCCATCTAGTAAGGCACCTGGTGCATGAGCCGCATCCTCGATAACCGGTATACTAAAGGCATTCGCAAGTGATAGTATTTCTTGCATTCTGCATGGATATCCAGCGTAATGCATAACCATGATCGCTTTCGTTCGAGGCGTTACCTGCCTGGCAATATCGTGTGGATCAATGGTCAACTCATCTGGACCAATAACGTCAGCGAAACGTACCTCCGCCCCTGTATATAAGACTGCATTCGATGTAGCTACAAATGATAGTGATGGAGTGATAACTTCATCACCCTGACCAATCCCCAACGCTCGACATGCAAGGTGCAGTGCTTCTGTCGCATTGGACACAGCAATGGCATGCTTTACCCCAAGCATACTGCTAAATCCGGATTCAAATTCCTGTGTGATTGCGCCCATTGTCAACCACTTGCCGCGTAGTACATTTATTACAGCAGTTTCTTCCTCTTGCCCATATTCCAGATCAGCTAAGGGCACACGCCAGTCCATAGATCCTCCTAAGGCAAGAATTGCGAACGCATTTTCTCAAAATCAATATTCGCCTGTTCATAATCGTCTGCACGCCCTAAATCTTCCCAATAACCCGTAAAGAGGTATGCTACAACTTTTTTCTTATTAGCAATGAGTATTTTTATTAAATCCGGAAAATCAAGGTATTGCCCCTTTGGAATATACTCAAGCACTATGGGTTCAAATATATACATACCCATGCTAACCAGATATTCTATAGTAGGTTTTTCTTGGTACCCGATTATTTCATGATCACCATTCGTCTCGATTACTCCCAAATCAATATAGACTTCTCGTTGGTGCGATGCAATTGTTGCCACACCATGATTTTGCTTGTGGAAATTAATTAAATCCGGTATGCTGAGTGTCGTTAATACATCTCCATTACAAACCATAAATGTTTCATTCAATCCATTAATCAACGACAACGGACCAGCTGTTCCAAGTGGATTTTCTTCATAACTGTAACAAATATTTACTCCTAAATGAGATCCATCCTGGAAAAATGCACGCATCAATCCGGCTAAATGACCTACGGTGATAATTACTTCGCTAATCCCTGCTCGACGAATTTGGTGTAACATAATTTCCAGGATAGCCTTATCACCAATAGGCATCATGGGTTTGGGTATGATACGTGTATAAGGAGCTAACCGTGTACCTTTACCGCCCGCCAAAATAACAACTTTCATTAAGAAATTCCTATTCGAACCTAGATGATGAAATATGTTGTGCTAAACAATCGATGCATTTGGAATCTTCAGGGGATCCAATATCAACAGGTCTATTTTTTTTCTTATAGGGTCGCCTTACGAGGTAATTGACTGACGCAAGAATATCTGGCATTACAACCAGCCTGGCATTGGTAGGCGAACATATGCTTTTAAGGTATCGGTAGTCATGTGAATCGACTCTATAATCAGCAAGAATAATAAGACCGATATCATTTTTTATTACCAGGTTTGGTATATCTTCCCATTTTCCAATGACATTGGATCCGAAGAATCGCATGCCTTGCTTCGTTAGGTCATTATCAACAAATCCAACAATGTGGAATGATTTATAATTTGTTAAATGTTCAAATAACCATGCAGTATGTTGGGCAGATGCACCTAATCCAATGATCAATACCCGCTCTTTCATTAACTCATCTTTTTTCTGAAAAACTACTGATCGCTCCAAAAAGTGTTCAATGATCATGTTCCGTGATCGGATTACAAAAAACCCAAAGAGTGAGAAAACAGAACCAATCAGGATTAAATCTGTTGGTAAATAACCCAGGATCAGGTTCGCGAAGAATGCAATTGTCGTTGCTAAAATCCATGAGGGTACCAAATCAAAGAAATCTGATGGGTTGGCTTTTGTCCAACGGATTCGATTTGTGCCAAATAACACACCCATTCCGCTGAATAAAATAGCGTATGCAAATGTTAATAATATCGCATGCAATTCTCTTATATTTAATGTTCCTTGAGAACGAAATATTAATCCAGTAATACCAAATGCAATAAATGTAGTAATCAAGTCAATCGTGAACCAGTTCAAGAATCGACGAATTAATCTTGAGAATAATCCAACGAATAATAAGTCTTCAGGAGGTGTAAATGATCCTATTTTCGGTAGAAACAAAAAGACAGTCCAAAATATCGTATCAAGGTCCAATAAAAATGAGCGATAACGAACATAAAGTTGATCCAATCTCACTTTATCGGGACTCAATTCCATGAGATACATTTGCTCAACATTGCACCTTGATAATAATTTTTCTTCATCATGGTACTTTATCGATGCTGGACTGGTAATTCCTGGTCTGACTGATAACACTTCATTCCAGATGTTTTTCGGCCACGTTTTGGTAAACTCTGGATCCTCAGGTCGAGGTCCAACCAGGCTCATATCGCCCTTAAAAACATTCCAGAATTGAGGGAATTCATTTAACTTTGTGTCTCGTAACCAGCGCCCGATGGTGGTAATCCGCAAGTCATCATGAGCAGTCACTCGTGGTCCGGTGTAACTCTGTGATGCCTCGTCCATGGTTCTGAATTTCAGTATTTGAAATGGCTTTCCATTGCGTCCTGTGCGAACGCCACGGTAGAAGATTGGACCTCGTGAATCTCGCCTGATTGCGACCGCGATGAGAATAAATACAGGTGATGATAATAATAAAACAACGCTTGAGACAATCATGTCAAATAGCCTTTTTACCACATCATTGAACCCAGCGTTGATTTTTGTTATCCGCGAAACCGGTTTTGATATCTTTATGTTAATGATTTGATCCCCTGCACTCATATCGTAAACCTCCACTAATCGTAAAAAAAAACCTATATGTAAGCTCCGCTATTCCGACATAAATATATCGGCAAATTTTTTTTATTTGCAAACATCAGGGGTATTTCCCTTTCCTGGGCCTATTCCTTGTTTGTTTTATCAGCGAAAGAAACGCGTATTTTTAGCAAAGATGCGAGTTCAAATTTATTGATTTCCTGATAATCTACTTATTCGCTATAAGTTAAGCACGAGAACGTATTGTCATGTTCTTACTTCAATGTCATCTTTTAAAACCGGATAGAAATGATAGAAATGATCATAAGAAGCGATAATTTGAGAACCTGATAGCTACTCCACACAAACCATCCATTTTAGGCTCAGTTCGTACCACGATGCCACTCGTTGCTAGTTTGGGTGCTTCTTTATCAATCATTGAATTGGAAAGAAGGACTGTCACAGTCAGCTTTGTTCCGTTCTCAATCTCTCGGTTAGCTAACATGAACAACCCACTCGCGCTCAGGTTAGCTACCTTCGCTTCATGATTAAATTTCATTCCATCGACATCGAACCTTTCAATAATCGCAGGGTAATCGCATTCAATTCTTGGTTTTACGCGTCTATCGAGGACAGTGTACATCTCAAATATCGACACTCCTTGCCAGTTAATATTGATTAAATAATTTCAGATGGCATTTCATCTATAATAAATACTATATTAGAAAACCATTAATTAATCATCGTAAAAAGAGACAAATTTTCTATAAACAAATTGACTATTTTTTCACAATGGAATTTGGCACATTCCGACCAGTAGAATGGTACAAATGTGCCATCGTTAGAACGTATCTACTCATTCCTTCAATGTTAACCTCACGCCGATAAAGGATGAGGTTAGATTTATCGAAAAATGCGTATCCACTGAGGCTACACTCCCTGTGTACCCCATTTTTCGAAATTATTCTCCCCTAAACGTATACTATAAAGGGGATGAGTGAGTCGATAAAGGACAACCTCAAAACAGGTCACCAATTTTTTATTAGAAACCTGAGGTCTTTCGATTATTGATTTTGTGGAAGATATTACGAATTAGTGGATTTTACCAGCCCGTAGCGATGAGCATAAACTAATAATTCAAGCCGATCAGAAACTCCTAATTTGTTGTATATCGATGTAAGATGGTGGCGTACGGTGGTCTCGCTGATACTCAATTGGGTTGATATCCTCTTGTTTTTATACCCCTTGCCGATCAATTTTACGATTTCTTTTTCTCGATCACTTAGCTCATCGATGTTCTCGACCTCAGAATTATTTTTGACTGGTTTATTCGTTCGTGATAATCGCGAGAGCACATTGGCGATCATAGATCGCTCAATCCATACCTCCCCTCCATTCACCTTTTCAATCGCCTTTATCAGAGTTTCAGGAAATTGTGATTTAAATACTACCCCCATGGCTCCATTTTCCACCAGTTGTTGGATGATAACTGGATTATTGGTTCCTGTCACAAGGATTGGGTGTGAGGTATCACATGCTTTGATGATTTGTGAAATAATATCTGGATCCGGTTGTTCCGTCAGATTTAGCTCAAACAAGACGATGTCAGGTTTTTGAGATGCAATGACCCTCAATCCCTCTGATAGACTCCCCCCTTCACCAACTACCTTCATCGTCTCCTGGTTATCAATTAACAGGCGCATGCCTGCCCTTACCAGGGCATGATTATCTAGAATGACGATGTGGATAGGTTTATTTTCCATAAAGTAAACTCTTGATTATTCCTCCCCCTAAAACGGTATTCGATATTATCCATTCGATAAGGATGATCATGATCCTATCGATCTTTGTTACCATATTTACCAATGTTGGGGAGAAACGTTCACCTCTGCCAACAAATATATCAAATGATGGTATATATGTCAATCAATATCACTGACCTAAATATTTGTTTATTAGTTTTTTTAGATCGTTAATCACGAATGGGTTTGATCTGGCATCTTATGCATTTGATCTGGTTGGGATGGGAATTGATCGTATCATTGTCTCAATTGATGGGCCATTAGAAGTACATAACAGGGTGCGTAATCATCCTAAAAGTTACCGGCGCGCTATCGATGGTGTACAAAAGGTGATTTCAGCTCGCGGTATATGTACGGGCACTTTTATTCAGGTGAGCTGTGGATTCTTCCAAATGGAGATGTAGCTGCTTGCGGAAAGCTTACCAAATTAACCATGGGAAATATTCGCCAGAAAAAAGTGATGGAGATATGGAATGACTCGCCTTTTCGATCCTTTAGACGACACCTTTCTCATCATCTGTTGCCAGCTTGTGCCCGTTGCGAAAAATTATCCTACATACGTTATTAATACCGATTTTAATTAGCTATTCAAAATAGTCGGATGATCGCGAAGGATGTCGGCTAAATCCATCCATTACGCCTAACCATAATGGATGTATGAGTGTCCAATTGCCAGTCAAGATATCGAGAATTGTCAATAATAAAGCCCGTACAAGAAGGTAAAAAACAAAAAATATCCAGGCAATTCCGTGTTTATAAGAGTGATAAAACTCAACTCGACCCCATGATTGCCTGTACCGCATGATTGGTTTTTGTTTGTGGGAACTCCTGGATACTTTATGCCACATCCTCGCTTTCGGTGTACACCAAATTTCATAACCGGCTCTTCTTGCTCGCTGGCAAAAATCAGCATCTTCGTAATACATAAAATATCGCTCATCCAGGAGACCGATTAATTCCAACACTTCCCTGCGAATGAACATGCCACAAGCGGTGATGTAATCCAGGCGAAGCTCGGCACTGCCCGATGATTTCAGGAGCCGATTCGATAGGCGTAATGGAAACGGTAACCAGCGAGAGTCTCGATCTCCCACTCGCCAGATTCGGTCGCGCTGATCAGAAAAATAGATAAATGGTCCAACTAATCCTGCTCGTGGATGATTATCAGCAATTGAGATCAGCTGTCCGATCATGGTCCTATCGATGGTTGTATCGTTATTCAATAATAAAACAGCCTGAGCTCCCTGAGTAAGTGCATACTTGATACCGATGTTCATACCCGCAGCAAATCCGATATTAACCGGATTCTCTAAAATTGTGATCGTGTTTCCGAATTGCTCTCTAAAAAGGTCAACAGACGCATCCGTGGAGCCATTATCTACCAGGATGATATGCAGATCAGTTGTTTCACTGGCCTGTATAGATTGGATGCATTCGATGGTATCTTTTGGTAGATTCCAATTCAAAAAAATGACATATAGTGGATATAAATCGCCTTGCTTCAAAGGTTCTCTCCCTATGTTATGCTAATATACTACCATCCAATTAAAAATTTACCCAGCCTTTTTCATTAACACATAATATATCAAAAATATGAAGCTTCTCTAAGAATAGTTTTCTGATTTTAGGAAGCTTAGTCATAATCTAACCTCAAGTTGAACAACTGTCTTCCCTCCTTATCATAACCTAGCTGTATATCCTTTAAATCCCTATCTCCCCTGCTCGTCTAAAAGTTTGCTATGTGGGGCCAAGGATCCCGTAAGTGAACATCGAGCAGGTTAACAATTGATTATCTTCCCCTGTTGTCGATCACCTCATCGGGCATCTAAAGGATATATTTCGAGGGTTGGGAATTATGTGATCAACTGTCAATAAAGTGGCGATATTCTTGCAACATAACTGGTGTGGATTGTCATCGAATTTATCCTGATTCTGATCATGAGATCATTCCTGTATATGGAGTGAGTATATGTTTATGAGAAAAATATTCCTCATTATTTTGCTTTTTATTTCGTTTGCTCAGGTTGGATGCGGAAATGTAGATAATAAAGCCGCAATCACTGGAATCATATTCCATAACCATCCTATGGATGTACCTGTTGGATGTGTTATCACTATTCAGATCGAGGATATAACCAAAGCTGGTGCATCTGGGAAGATTATTGCCCATAAAGTGATTGAGAGTCAGGGTGAAGCGCTCCCCATGCCATTTGATGTTATTTATGATCCCAAGGAAATCCGTGCTGACCATACATACAGCGTGAAGGTGACAATCGAAGATCCCACACGCACAATCCTTTACTCCAACAATTTAATTGTGCCGGTAATTACGAATGGAAACCCAACTCAAAATATCGAGGTTTATGTCATCCTGATCAAAGGCTGAAGTGAGTTGGAAGCCGCAAGTCGTAGCAGGCAGGTTAGGGCATCCCCTAGATATTTGGGGATTGGAGGGTTGGCTTCCATTCGATAATCGTAAATAAAAAAACCCTAATCCTAGGGATTTCCTCTGTGAGCTGAATAGGACTCGAACCTACGACCTCCTCTGTGTAAGAAATATACCATAGGGTTTCAGCTGGTTTAATGCATCTGTTTCTTTATAATCGAGTACTCTGGGTTTCATTGTATGAATACTTAGGCGCCAATAGGTGATGATAAATTAATAATTTATTTATTACTTTCGTAAATTGACAGTGTATCGGGTATTTGCTAAACTCAAGCCGTTAAGGAAAATATTAACGGCATGGGCTCCATTAAATCCCTTCGGTCTCTGGAACAACTTAAGCTTCTTTCCGACCATCGTAGGTACGCAATCTTACAGGAACTGATGTCCGGTCCGGCATCATTGACGATGCTTGGAAAAGTCCTCGGGGAACACCCAGCTTGGGTGAGACATCATCTCAAGAAATTAGAAGCGGCCGGACTCGTTGAACTTGTTGAAATACACATCCAATCCGGTGTCGTAGAAAAGTTTTATCGTGCTTGTGCAGGTGCTTTTTTAATCCAAGAGTTCATCCTTCCTCAAAAAACAGAGCATCCGGTCGCAGTTTTTTCGGGAAGCCATGACCTGGCATTTGAGCTTCTGGCTGAATTAGTTTCCGATCATCTTGATGTGCTTACTCTTACTGTCGGTAGCTTGGATGGGTTGATCGCTTTGCGCCAAAATCTTTGCCATATATCGGGAACACATCTATTGGACCCATGTGGCGAATATAACTTGCCATTTATTCGACATTTCTTTCCCGATCGGCCGGTGCATGTGGTCACATTGGCTCATCGTGAACAAGGAATTATGACTGCTCCTGGTAATCCCAAATCAATCCATTCGCTGTTTGATCTCACAAGAGAGGATGTTACTTTTATCAACCGTAATCCCGGCTCTGGGACTCGCCTGTGGTTCGACTCCCATCTGCAGGAAGCACACATATCCACTAAAGATATTATTGGCTATGAAAATACTGTCAGTACTCACACCGCTTGTGCGAGTTTAATTCAAAGTCATAAAGCCGATGCAGCAATCGGTTTGCGGGCGTCTGCTCATCAATTTGGGTTAGATTTTATTCCTCTCTTTCATGAACGATATGACCTGGTATTTATGCAAGACAAAGGTCAATCATTAGTTCCTCTACTTGATGCATTACATACGCAAAACTTCCTGCACCGTGTTAATGCATTGACAGGTTATGATACGACTCATACGGGCGAAGAAATCTATTTATGAGGTGAATACTTTATGAACCATCAACGCATCCCCATGATTATCGGATTAATGTTTATCATTCTCTCTTTAGTAATCTCTGCTTGTGCGCAGAATTCGTCCACAGCTATTATTCCTCCTGGCGACGAATCAACTGACCGGATTTTAACTTTGATTGGATCTCACGGGAGTCCTATTCTCACAATGACCCAATTAAAAAAATTGCCAGTTACTGAAGGCCAGGCAGGGATTAAAAGTAGCACTGGGGAGATCACAATTCCTGAGCCTTTTAAGGGTGTAGCACTAAAGGATATAGTGGCTTATTTGAATGTCGATTTTGATCCTTCAATGGGTGTTACCGTTACCGCAGAAGATGGATATAGTATGACTTTCTCATACGATCAAGTTATAAATGGTTCATTTATTGCCTATGACCCTGCTACGGGTAACGAAATGCCCACACATGATCCGCTTACCGCCATTCTTGCATATGAACAGAATGGTCAACTATTGAATCCAACCGAGGAGGGAACACTACGCATAGTAGTCGTCAGTCCAAAAAACAATCAGGTAGTAGACGGTCATTGGTCGGTTAAATGGGTGAACAAGGTCGAGGTTACCTCGGTTGGGCAGACCTGGACCTTAGACTTGACGGGGGCGATTTCCTCGCCGGTCACGCGCGATTCCTACCAGTCATGCGGTGCACCAAGCTGCCATGGCACCCTATACGAGGATGAAAACGGACAGAACTGGGTAGGCGTACCATTATGGTTGCTGGTTGGTGAAGTAGATGATGCTGACAGTCACTCAGATGTCGCATATAACCGTGCTCTGGCAGATACTGGATATACCATTGATATTGTCTCTGCAAACGGAGACACTGTAACCTTGGATAGTAAGGCTATCGAAGAAGATAATCAAGTCATCGTGGCACACATGGTCAATGATGCAGAACTGCCCGATATGTATTACCCACTGAGATTGGTGGGAAAGAGTGTACCAGGTGACCAGATGCTGGGGAAAATTTCCAAGATTATGGTTAATGTTCCTCCTATTGCCTCACCAACGATTACCCCCGTTCCCGAAAATTCGGGAATCCTGATCATAACTGGTTTAGTAGACCAGGAACTTACCCTGAAAGATGCGAGTTTGAGAGCTCTGGAAATCATTACCGTATCAGCAGAAGCTAAGGAAGGGACACAAGAGTTTCATGGAGTATCGCTAAATCAAATACTTGATTTGGCTGGCGTGCAAGATAATGCCACCAAACTCGTATTCACAGCTTCAGACAATTACACCACGGAAGTAAATCTATCCGATGTACGCGATTGCCCTAATTCCTTACTAGCTTTCATGGACACGCCGGGCACATATATGATCGTCCTGCCTGATCTTGAAACCAGCACTTGGGTTAAGAATGTTGTCCAGATCGAAGTTAAATAATGCAGGATCAATTAAATTTATTTCAGAGGTTATTCCGTTTGCAGGTTAGGATATGCC
>JBAQFX010000063.1:0-25914 GCA_049287485.1 Anaerolineales bacterium | reverse complement strand
CTGCGTACGCCCATTTTTCGAGAGTTTTCCCCTCCCCCGCAAGAGGGAGGGGTCAGGGGTGGGGGAGTGAGTAATTACATATATCAGCGATTTTCATCTTTCATTATCTCTTTCTTCACCGTACCTGTCTCCTAGATGAACATTCGTTCCGATTCGTTTTTTTTCCAAAACGATTATCAGGCAGGTACTATGTAAAAAGTAATTGAATGCATTTATTTTTTCCGTCAAACAAATGATCCGGGAAGATGGAAAATGGTTATATAGTCCTTCAGTCTTTACCGATGGCTGCATAAATATGTAGCTCATTTTGATAGCAGCTTTAAATATTAAATGCTCACCCGATTACCTGATTGCCTTTTTACCATAACATTCAAACATACTTTTAATGCTAAAATCTTAATCTGAACGTTAATTAACTTTTGGAGCACACCTATGAAAATCGCCGTCATCGGTGGGGGATCCACCTACACGCCCGAGCTGGTCAATGGCTTCCTCGCCCGCACCTCAACCCTGCCCGTCAGCGAATTATGGCTGATGGATATCGACACCGAGCGGTTAAATATCGTCGGCGGATTTGCGAGACGCATGGTAGCAGCCAGGGGTGAGCCGTTTAATGTCGTTCTGACCCAGGACCAGCAGTCCGCCATCCAGGGTGCCTCCTACGTCATCACCCAGTTGCGCGTGGGGCAGATGCCCGCCCGCGTGGCGGATGAATACCTGGGGCAGCGCCAGGGCCTGATCGGTCAGGAGACCACCGGCGTGGGCGGCATGGCCAAAGCCCTGCGCACCATCCCGGTGATCTTGAAAATCGCCAACGATATGCGCCAGCTGGCTCCTGGGGCATTACTGGCCAATTTCACCAACCCGGCCGGGCTGGTCACCCAGGCATTACAAAAATATGCTCCCCAAGTGCCCTCGGTGGGGGTATGCAATGTGGCCATCACCACCAAAATGGGCATGCTCGAGCGTCTGGAAGGGCGCACCGGGGTAAAGCTACCACCCGAGAAGGCCAGGCTCAACACGCTGGGATTGAACCACCTGTCCTGGCACCGTGGCTTCACTGTGGATGGGGAAGATGTATGGCCGAGGGTGATGGAAGCGGCCCTGGCCGAGCTACGTGCTGAGGCTGAGCCGGAGTGGGACCCACGCACCCTCGAAGTGCTGGGGATGCTGCCCAATTACTACCTGCAATACTTCTACCACACCGATCGTATGCTGAAAAAGCAGCAGGCATGGCCTCCCTCGCGCGGTGAAGAGGTGATCGAGATCGAAAAAGACCTGCTTGGCCAATATGCCGACCCCGCCCTCCTGGAACCCCCAGCCGACCTGATGCTGCGCGGCGGGGCGTATTATTCCACTGTGGCCACGCAGCTATTGAATGCCCATCACAATGATTTAGGCGAAATCCACATTGTCAATACCGCCCATGCCGGGGCGGTGCGAGGCTGGCCTAAAGATTGGGTGTTGGAAATGCCCTGCTGGGTGGATAAGCTGGGCATCCATCCCCTGCCGGCCGAACCCTTGCCTCCGGTATGTTTCGGCTTGCTGGCCCAGGTGAAAAGCTTCGAGCTGCTCACCGTGGAAGCCGCCGTCCATGGCGACCAGATAGCCGCCTACCAGGCCTTGCTGGCCCACCCGTTGGGACCTAAAGCCGACCAGGTGCAGGCAGTGCTGGACGACCTGCTGGAAACGAACAAGTTGTACCTGCCGCAATTCTGGAAAGATTAGCTTTTTCCAGGTTTCCTGTCAAAGGAGAGCACCCACTTTGACCCATCGCTCCGCACTACTCAGCGAGATATACGAACAACCCGAAGCCATCCGGGATATGTTGATGCTTGAAGCTGAACGGGTGACCTGGATCAGCCAGCAGCTTGCGCCCAGGGAATTTTCTTACGCTCTGCTGGCAGCACGTGGCACGTCGGATAACGCCGCCCGCTTTGGGCAATATATCTTCGGGGCGATCAACCGCCTGCCGGTGGCTTTGGCGGCGCCTTCCCTGTACACGCGTTACCACGCACCTCCCCGCCTGGCAGGGGCTTTGGTGATCGGCATCTCCCAATCGGGCCAATCCCCGGATATCGTCAGCGTGATCGACGAAGCACGCCGGCAGGGTGTACCAACCATCGCTATCACCAACAACCTGGACTCTCCCCTGGCCCAGGCGGCTGAGTTTAAAATTGGGTTGGGTGTAGGGAAGGAACGCAGCGTGGCGGCTACCAAAACCTATACCGCCCAGCTCACCGCCCTGGCCCTGCTGGCGCTCAGCCTGAAACAGACCCCCATCCAGCTCGCCCCTCTGGAAGCCATCCCGGAAGCTATGGCCCAGGCGCTCCGCTCCGAGCCGCAGGCACAGCAGGCAGCTAAAACCCTGGCGGTCTCCGATCACACCGTGTTCATCGGGCGAGGCTTCAATTATTCAACCGCCTGGGAGGCAGCTCTCAAGTGTAAAGAGCTGGCCAATATCCTGGCAGAACCCTATTCCTCAGCAGATTTCCTGCACGGTCCCATCGCCATGGTGGACGAGGGCTTTCCGGTTAATCTGATCTCTGTTGGCGAGACCTTCAGGGAAGAAATGAACACGCTGGCAGGTAACTTGCGCTCTCGGGGTGCCCGTCTTATCACCATGGGTGACGAACAGGTTGCAGGGAGCACCCCCAGGCAGGATTTGTTCATCCCCGTGCCGGGTGGCTTGCCCGAGTGGCTCAGCCCAATCGCAGCCATCCTGCCAGGGCAATTGCTGGCATATCATTTAGCCAAAGCGCGCGGCTTTGACCCCGACCAGCCACGTGCCCTGCGAAAAGTCACCCTAACCCGCTAGCTTGATCCGCCCGAATCCGTCTCCATCCGGCTCGCCAGTGTTGATAGCGGGTGCTTCCAGTTGGTTCTGCACCGTGGAAAGGCGGCGGTACAGACCATCCTGGGCCATTAGCTCGGCATGCGTGCCCACCTGGGCAATCCGGCGGCCTTCCAATACCACGATCTTATCCGCATTACGGATAGTGGAAAGCCGATGGGCAATGATGATGGTGGTACGGCCCACCATCAGGCGCTCCAGGGCCTGCTGGATGAGCAGCTCGGTCTCGGTGTCCACCGAGGAGGTAGCTTCATCCAGGATCAAGATAGGGGCATCTTTCAGCACTGCCCGTGCGATGGACAGGCGTTGCTTCTGCCCCCCCGAAAGCTTAACCCCGCGCTCGCCAATCAGCGTGTCGTACCCATCCGATAGGGCGGAGATAAAGCCATCGGCGTTGGCAATCTTCGCCGCTGCCATCACCTCCTGCTCAGTGGCACCTGGGTGCCCAAACAGGATGTTCTCTCGCACCGAACCATGGAACAGGAACACGTCCTGCAGAACGATGCTGATCTGCCGCCGCAAGGAATCCAGGGTAAATTGGCGGATATCCGTGCCGTCCAGGGTGATGCTACCCGAAGTGACGTCATAAAAGCGTGGGATCAGGCTCACCAGGGTGGACTTGCCCACCCCTGTGGGTCCCACCAGGGCAATCACGTGTTGAGCAGGGATTTCCAGGTTGATCTCGTCAAGCACCGGCACGTCCGGTGAGTATTCAAAATTCACCTCCTGGAAAGAGATATTACCCCGGGCACGACCTTCCAGGGGCGTGGCATCCGGGTAATTCTGCAGCTCGGGCTGTTCCTCCAGCAGGTCGGAAACCCGGTCTGCCCCGGCTAGCGAGCCCTGGATCTGCTCCCAGGCATTGCTCAAAATGCGCACCGGCTGGTAGAAGATATCCAGGTACAGGAAAAAAGCCACCAGGTCAGCCACCGAAAGTACCTGCTGCAGTGCCAGCTTGCCACCAAAATAGATTACGATCAGCACTCCTAGCGAGGAGGTGAATTCCACGAACGGCTGAAAGGTCGCCATCAGCTTAAGCGCCCCGAGCAGGGAGATGCGGTAACGGTCAATGCCCTGGTTGACCCGCTTCATTTCCTCCACTTCTCGCGTGAAGGCCTTGATCTCGCGAATGCCCGACAGGCTGTCATTCAGGATGGCATTCAGGTTGCCCAGCTCTTTCTGGCGCTCGCGGAAGGCTGGGCGTACATAGCGAGCGTAGACCCGCAGGGAGACCACCACCAGGGGGATGGGGATCATGCTGAGCAGGGTCAGGCGCCAGTTTAAGCTCAGCAGGACCGCACTCACCCCAAGTAGGGTGATCAGGTTCACCACCACATCTGGGACGGCATGCGAGATGAGCTGCTCGAACAGCTCGGTGTCGTTGATCACCCTCGACATCAGCTGGCCAGTCTGTTTATCCTCATAGTAACGCAGGGAAAGCGCCTGCAAATGCTCGTAGATATGCTTGCGCACATCCGCTACCACGCCCCAACCAGCCAGGTGCGCCATATAGGAGCGCAGGAATTGCACCAGGGCACGCACGATGTAAATGCCCAATACGGCTAATGCCAGCGTGGTCACCAAAGAGAAAGACGAGGGTATGACCGTGGTTGCAGTGACATCGGCGATCAGGGTGCGGATCACCCAGGGAACCAGCAATTGAGTCCCCACCAGCAGAAACATGCTGATAACGGTGATGATCAGCACCCGTTTATATCGCTTGGCATATGAAAAAACGAGCTGAATAGGTTTCAATCCATGGTCCTCTCTACTGATTATATTCGTCCTGGCTGGATTTTGGCAAAGACCCACCCATTATAGGCTTTTGAGCCTGAATTGGGGAGTGTATTATTTCCATGAAAGAGAGGAGGTTTACCATACTCTGGGTCACCCGTTCAAATGGAGCTTAAATACACTCACGGGCGCGACTCGGCGCCCGTGAGTGTTTTTTAAGCCTTTATTTAACCGTAAAGGGTAAGTAGATATACAGAAATTCTGGTTCGGGTGGCAGCACCTCAAAGGCGCCTGCCAGAGTTGCTTCCTGGCAATCGCCATTGAATAAGGTCAGGTCATAAACCCCGATGGGTAATCCTGCAGGGATCACCGCTTGGATGGTGCTGGAGCTGACCACCGTGACCGATATCAGCCAGGTCTCACCCAGCTGCAGCGCCGGGGCTTCGAGAAAGCCGGTGCCCGTGATGATCACCGGGGTGGCGAAGTCAGTATAGCCAAAATTTGGAGAGATAGAGAGCAAGCTGGGTGCCGGATTCGGGGGAAGTGGGGCAGTGATTTGCGCGTCATCAATATACCAGCCTACGTCGCTGACCGACGAATCACAGCCCAGGCGCCAGCGGATCATCACTTCTTGCCCGGCAAAGCTGCTCAGGTCTACCGTCACTTCATTCCAGCTGGTCAGGTCACCCGTCCATCCTGGGCGCCCTGCCAGTGGGTTGCTATAACCTGAGGCGATCGTGCCGTTGTAGCCATTGGCCGTGATGTACGCTCCTAAATCTCCCCAGCTATCCCCATGATTGCTGGATATCTCCAGCACCGAGCCATCATAGTTGGAGCCCTCGAACTGGTAGCGCTGCCAGAAAGTGAGCGTGCTGCCTTCACCTATCAGGATGGGCTCGGTGGTCCACAAGCGTGAATCGGTTATGGCACCATCATCTGGCACGAACCAGGCATGTGTCGGGCTGTGGGCTTGATCGCTAGCAATAACCCAATGGTCCACTCCCTGAGCGGCGGCATGAGACCACTGACCTGGACCAGATTCGATGTCATCATAGAAAGAAACGCCCAGAGCCACAGTGCTGAAGTGGAAGGGTTGCGCCCATTCCCCGTATCCACAGGCATTATCTGCTTCGACTTTCCACCAGTAGCACTTTCCACCCTCCAGAGGCGTGGTCAGGGCATACTCTGAGCCCGGTATACCTTCCACACTAACCAGGGGGTTCTCAAATAGCGGACCTGTCGCCAGCTCAAAATCATAGTCACTCACCAGAGGCTGGTCTGCCCAATCAAAGGCAGGTGTAAAGGGCTGGTTACCATCACCATCTTCCGGTGAGAGCAAAGTGGGGGTAATAGGCAGGTCGGTGTTGATGCGCAGGTTGAGCAAGTTGCTCAAGGTGAGGCTCACCTGGTCGGTGGCGGTGATGAGGATGGTATGATCACCTTCAGGGGCACCTACATAGACGTCCAGGGTCAGGGTGGAGCTGAAAGGTGCCGGGTTTTGCTGCACATCGAAGCTGGCGGAGACGTTGAAGGGCAGCACGCCAAGATCTAGATAGACGGTGGAGGAATAACCCATCACGCTGCCAATTTCCACCGAGGAAGCCATCGAACCCTCGCGGCATACCGCTAGGCTGGTCGGATCAATGTTCAGGGTAAAGAAAGGCTGGTCGGGTTCCATGAACAGGTGGACGGAAGGGTCACCCAGGATATTGTAGGTCTCCCAATAATAACGGGCGCTGGAGGGGTAATCGTGTTCCACGCCAGCCAGGCCAGCATCCGTCATGGTCCATACATCGTTGTGCGGTAAGTTTTCCTCAAAAAGCGAGTCGAACATGGCACGCTCGAGCACATCGTCTTCATCCCAATAGCTAGAGGTGGAGGAGCCCCAATAGACCATGGCACCCTTGTCCTGCTGCAACACCCAGGTCTCACCGAATACTTCTGACTGCCCAAAATCGCCAGTCAGGCATGCATGCGAAGCCACGAAGGGGTACATGGAATTAGCCGGCATATCCCGAATATCGTTGGGGTTATAGTCCATCTCCCAGCCATCGTAACCCCCATGCCCCGAATAGATGATTGCCCAGCGACCCTGGTTGAATTGCTCCACCAGATCCTGGTGGTTGGCGTTATAGGTAATGCAGTAAAGCTTATCGCCACCTGCTGTGGGGTTATTGGGGAAAGTACCCGTCCACCCACCCGGTGCGGTGTAGCTATCGATCACGTAGTTATGCGTACCCTCGGCCACCTGGTAGTTGTCACAGGTGGCGGGGAAGGAAGCTGTCTTCAACCAGGGTTCCTGCCCGCTGAGGCCGGCGTAGAACAGGTATTTATCCACCATGTAAGTGGTCTGGTCGACGGAGCGCACCGGGAAGCGCCCGCGGCCGATATCGGGGTGCCAGTCTGCCTCACCATCCATGGTGGCGTAGTATATATCAGTGGATGTTCCGGTATCACTTCCGAGCCAGGTGGGGATGGTATCGGTATCACCGACCAGCAAGATATAGCTTGGCGGTACTGGCCAGCTTTCGTAAGCCAGCTTGATATAAGCCTTGATGTTAGCTGCTGTAGGACCGCCAGGGATCTCCGAAGTTTTCGTACGGGTAACCTCAAAACCATGGCTCTCTTTCAACTGGATAAAGGGATCGAGAGCTGCACTGTATCCATCAGCGGTAATGATGAGGTAACCAATGAGGTTATTTGGGTTAAGCGTCCGCCCCTGGTTAAAATTGAGCACTAGCTTCGATAGGGAAGCGTCGAAGACCGGAGAGGCATAACGCTCAGCCAGGCGGTCCGTGGTTGCCATGTCCGCACCACTCAGCTTAAGGCGGAAGACCACCTGGGAATATAGGCGCAGGCTGCCTTGTGAGGGATCGTAAGCCACCGGCCAGACTTCCACCGGCAAGATGCGGTGACCCCGCACGATGTAAGGCTCGCCTAGCGAGATTGCATCGGCCGGGTAGCGCGAGCCATTGGCATAGAATTTCCCATCCATGGTAAAGGCCTGGGCATCTTCAGCCCCTTCAATTTTTGGTACGGGTGGTTGCAGTGGGTAAATGGGGTGGAAACCCAATTGGGTGAGGGATTGATCGCTGTATTCAGCTGAAATGACCTCGATGGAAACCTGTGCGCCAAAGGGGATTTCCAGCTCCTGGCGCAGTACAGGCAGCTCGGGTAGCCCATACTCGGCTGGATATCCATACTCCGAAGCAGAAAGCCGGCTATAGGTCATGCCCTCGGCACTGATCGCTTCAACATAAGCACCGGGCATGGTAGCCTGGAGACTGATCTCCGTGGGGCTGGCACTGACCAGCGCCAGGTTTGGCATGGAAGCTTCAGATTTACCGTCGAACGGGAACCAGACGGGTCCATTTTGAGCCGCGCTTGGATTGATGAGGTATATTCCTAACACGAAAACGATAGCAAGAATCAATACAGGAGCCAGGATGCGCATTCTTCTCATTTAGGTTTTCTCCATCTATTGCAAGGATATTAAATTATTCACTCGCCAAGTGTACCGCAATTTTTATAAATTTATGCAATGATTAACCTCCTACCAGATTTTTTTAAGCATAATAGGATAAAATAAACCCCGCTTACCAAGTAAAACAGGTCAATGATCACCTGAAGATGAGGTGGAGGGTATACAAGGATAGGAGCATGAAGATTTTATCTGAGAGCTGGGAGACGGATAGGTTAGTGGTGAGAGATGCAACCATGGAGGATGTTCCTCATTTACGAAATGTGTTTAATGCTTGTTCATACCTGGGTGAATGGGACAACACATTTTATGAAGAAACCGAAGAGGCTTTCATCCAGCTGGTTTCAAAAAGCTTGCATTTTAATCACACCACTCAAGAAATCTTTAAAATGCAAAGCGTCTTCCTTCATGGTGGTATGGATATCATCGCCTATTTTCACCTGTTCCATGATGCGCCGATGCCACATCGCGTATGGATATCCATGTTTGTGGTGCACCCCCATTTTCAAAAGAACCATTATGGCTCAGAATTGGCTTATGGCCTATGGAATCAATTCAGACAGTTGGGTGAATATGATGCAATTTGGCTAAAGGTGTGTTTAAAAAACTGGCCAGCACTGCGATTTTGGATCGATATGGGCTGGCGTACAATCGTACACTATGAAGGCGATACGGTCCACGCGGACGATACTATGGCATCCATTGTATTGGAAAAAAAATTAACCTGAAGGTTGCCCAGTCGCATACAAGGAACGGGTAATTAATCCAATTCGAGAAGCTTAAACGCTGCCCTGACCAAGCTTTCGTAGCGAATTCGAGATGTCTTTAAGCGCCAATTCCCGCTCAGGGGTGCTGGGCTGAGTGATCCAATGATTGCGTGCTTCCAGTAATTCTCGCATGCGTATCACCCGCGTATCGTGTGGAACCGCCAAAGGTAGCTCATCATGGTCGGGTAGCAGGGTATCGGCCTCACGTAAGACACGGAAGGCATACCCGCTGATGCCCACCACGGCTGCCAGCCCACCTCCGATGATGAACAACAGCGCCATCCCTCGTCCGGGTCCGGTGCCAACCAGCCAACCCAAAGTAGAAGCCAGCGTGCTTTGCGGGTTGCGCATGGCGGGTTCGAGCACTTTATCAGAAACCGGGCCAGCCACTAGCATCGCCAACGGGCTGACGAACCAGGCAATCAGCCTGCGGATGGAAAACACCTTCCCCTGTAAATCAGGCGGAACTTTAGCCTGCCAGATAGCCTGGTTGGAGCCATTGATGATGGGAACGAAGAACACACCCATAAAGGCAGCCACTGCCCAAACGGGTATTGTGCGACCAAATCCCATCACTACGGTACCAAGCAGGCTGGCCACAAACCAGCCCAATAAAACACCGTGTACGCGTTTTTTCGGACCTCCCCAGGCGCTCATCACCAGGCCTCCCACCACACCCCCCACCGCTCCGGCAGAGTTTACGTAAGCCAGCGCTTTTTCACTGCTGCCGGTATTCGCCAGGACCATGGCAGCCTGCACAGCCATGGGGACACCGATAAAAAAGTTTCCGGTGAGAAAGACCAGCTGCAGGGCCAGCAGGGATGGCCGGGTAAGTATATAACGGAAACCAAACATGGCCTCCTTAAAGATATTCCCCTGTGCCTGGCGACCTTCCTCAGTGATCCTGGGTTGAGGAATGTGCACAACTAATAAAGCACTGATGGCAAAAATAAAGGTGCCCAAATCAATCAGCAGGATGCCCGGAACCCCAATGATTCCGAGCAATGAGCCAGCCAGGATGGGAGCAAAGATATTCGAGGCGGTATCCGCCAGGGAGAGCATACCATTGGCTCGCCCGTAATGCTGCTTGGGGATCATGGTGGAGATGGCCGCCGAATAAGCAGGCCATTGGAAGGATTGAAACACGCCTTGGAACGCACTGGTGATGTACAGGTGCCAGATTTGCAGGTGCCCGCTAGTGTACAGGATGAGGATGATCAAACTGGCAATCCCAGAGGCGATGTCGCTCACCATCATCATCATCTTGCGATTTGAGCGGTCCACCAAAGCGCCGGCGAAGGGTGAAGCAACCAACATGGGTGCCACAAAGAAGAACCCCACCAGGGCCAGGGCAGTGGCAGCATTGGTTTTCTCGTAGGCCCAGATGGTCATGGCAAAGCCGGTCATGCTGGTGCCCAGGAGGGAGATAATCTGTCCTATCCAAACGATGGTAAAACCGAACATGCCCGTGGGGCGGTTAGTGGAAGGTTGTGAAGTATTCATCGAAATAAAAGGCTAGTATACCTTTGATGACCGCCAGCGGAGCTAATTCACGGGGCGTC
The DNA here is from genome assembly GCA_049287485.1 of Anaerolineales bacterium. Taxonomy (GTDB): domain Bacteria; phylum Chloroflexota; class Anaerolineae; order Anaerolineales; family UBA4823; genus FEB-25. Next base: position 15,516 of record JBAQFX010000063.1, on the reverse strand, counting down.
TGAGAGTAACAATAAATTTTATCTTAAGATTGGCCCTCCATCAATTTAATCGCCTCGTCCACCGTCAATTCACCCCGCTCGATGCGCTGCAGGATGTCCTCAGTGCTAAGAGCTGCACGGGGCTGTTCAACTGATGCAGATGGCGGTGTAGGCATGACAGGCTTTTCTTGGCTAGTTCTGGAGGAAACATTGCTGGCAGGTACTCCCTCCACTTCAAAGGACAAATCCCCTGATACACTCTTCAGGCGTACTGCGGTACCCCCTTTCCCAATCTGGGCCGCTTTCATTCCACGACCCATACGGGTGGTGCTTGCCGGTAACGAGGAGCGGATGCTCCCGCTCACGCTTTTTAACTCGGCATTACATTGAGTTTCAGCAGGTACGAGCAACCTGACCGTCCCAGAGACTGAGCCAAATTGATACGGTCCAGCTAAGATGGGTGTTTGAAGGATCACATCTCCACTCACGGTGGACGTATCGGCGTTGGGGAAATTCGATTCCAATAACTTCACATTGCCTGAGACGGTCCCCAATTCAAGCACGCCTGCCAGGTGAGAACCAGTGATATCACCGCTCACCGCCTTGAGCTTGAACGGACCGGTTAGGTTCGCTATATCCATATCACCGCTGACTGTTTTTAATTTAAATACCCCTTCCAGGTCACTTACATTGATGCTACTGCTAACGGCTGAAGCATCTACATGAGTCCCCTGGGGCACGCGTACGCTGTAATCCACTTTGGGTGTGTGAGAAAGGAATCCGAACAAGGCATCATTGCTGCGGGTTTCAACCCTGACGGTTCCATCGGAATCCTGGTTCATTTCAACTGAAAAGTTACCATTATCAAAACTGCCATGCTTGATGGCCTTAACCTCGATCACATTTGCCTCACCAGGCAGGATGGTGATCGAGCCGCGCACATTCGAGATAATTAATCGTGCTGGAGCCTTTACCTGAAACGTTTTTTCAATAGTTTCGTCAGACATAAAAAACCTCCACAGCTATTCTAATAGAAAGTTCATGGATCCGGATTAATCGATGAAAACTTCAATATGCTCGCCGTCTTCCTCATCCACCACATCCACGATCTTTCCTTCCATCTGTCCAGCTCGAATAGCATCGGCGATTTGAGAAAAATTAACATCCGGTGCATACTGGCTGGCAATGCTCATCCCGGCATCCACCAACCCCAGGGGCAGGTTAACACTGACTTTGGATTTACCAGTCACCATGTCAGTGACACGCACGCGCAACATGCCTTTCCCCGCCCGGCTGGATGTGATCACTGTGCGTGGATCCTTGCGGCTTTCACGCAAGGCTGCCAGCAGCTTGGATCCTTCCTCAGCGGTGATCTTGCCTTCCTGGATCATTCGCAAAATTCTCATACGTTCTTCTGTTGTCGCCATATAGACCTCCAAATAATATCTGAATTATTGGGTGGGGTACCTCACCCATGTTATTAAAAATTTCGGTTAACCGATAAATACTTCCACTTTCTCGCCCGACTCACCCTCATCTACCTTCACGTAGAATGGCTGGTCAGGTGAGGTTTTATCCAAAGCCAGGATCACTTCATCCAGGCTGGTATTATCCATGTTTGGAATATGAGGTCTAAAAATACGTAATATCCAGGCCACGAAACGTAGAGGCAACGGCAGGCTGATGGCTATCGTCTTAGGCCATTCCCCCGGCTCCTGGTTTATGCGCACATGCAACCAGCGCGTCGTCCGGCTGGCCGCTCCCAGGCTGAGTACAATCACTCCCAATAACAGTGGGAACCATAAACAGGCAAACCAGAAACCAAAACCGCTCGTCTGGTATGCCAGGAACATCAGCGAGCCGCTGACCACTGTGATGACAATGCCCACGGTCAAGGGGATCCACCACCATCGGCGCCATTTATTAATCTCGGCATCATACTCAAATGGTGTGGAAGAAGTCTTGCTTTCTCCAGCAGGCGTTCCCTGAATGACCTCAGGTTCAGCTGAAGCCTCACCAGATTCAGCTGTCGTTGAAACAGCAGAGGTTATCTGTGGTGTCTCCACTTCACCCGCTTGCCCCTGGAGTGAATTCAACAGCCTCACCCCCTCTGATGCGCTGATAACACCCTTTTCAATCATCTCAAGGATTTGAAGACGTTCTATTTCATGAGCCATTCTTACCATCCACCTTTCACCTCCGAATTTGGGCAGGCGCTATCAAGACTTACCCTCCAATGCCGAAAGCAGTTCCTCGGCTTCTTCTATGGTTATTTTCTTCTCTTCCAGCATGTGCAGGATCATCAAGCGCTCATCTTCACTCACCGGATCGCCCATAGGTGTGACGGGTATCGCTGGAGTGGGGATGTTGAAGCGCCAATTGCGATGCCCATGGCGCGAGGCGCGCTCCCGCAGCTGGCTTTTTATTTCCATCTTGCGCTGTGCGGCTGCCATTTTTTGTTCCATTTTTTCCTGCGCCCGGCGAATGCGCTCTTGAGCACGTGAAGCTGCCCTCTCGCTGGCCTCACGGGCGCGGTCTTCAATCCGGCGTGCCTGTTCTTCACTAAGCTTGGCAGCATTCAACCGCATCGAAAGGCTGGATAATTGGGCATTTAATTGCTCCTCGATCATCCTTATCTGAGACTCGACCTGCTGGGTGATCTGCTGGCTGAAGACATCCGCCATCCCCTCGACCTCACTGCCAACATCAACGTCGAAATCCTCCATATCCCAATCGGGGGCATGGGTATCCATCACCACGTTTCCGTCGGCAGACAGGATGATCTTCGCATCGCCATCTCCCAGGGTGAGCGCATAAGGAGCCTGCACCGGCGCAGATGCGTGAATGCCGGGCAGATCGACCATTACCTGCGAGGCTTTTGGCACGCTTATCTCGGCACTCGTCTCAGCTGATAAGCGGCAGAAAAGGTTGCCATCGCATTTAAAATTGTATTCATGACCTGGGGCTGGGTCTAATCCCAGGTTGATATTACCATCTACCGTAGCTTTGGCACTCCCACCAACATCATTGAGATTTAAATTGCCACTTACCGCACCGGATACATTGAAATCTCCCTGGATCCGGCGTGCAGAAATCTCGCCATCGACAGTGTCAACGCTGAGATCGCCATCCACATTTTTCACAAACAGGTTGCCACTTACCTTGCCGACCTTTGTGGCTCCCACATTACGTAGATCCAGGTTGCCATCGGTACGATCCACCGTCAGGTCTCCATCCAGGGCTTTGATAAAGGCATTTCCATTCACCGATTGCACCTGGACGACAGCAGCCCGTGGTACGCGTACGCTGCAGTCGCTACTGCAGCGAATAGTCACCTGATCTTCCTGCGATTCTATGCTAAGGTCTTCAGGATCGTCTGATTTTGCCACCACTTCGAAGGCATCCTGCCCTTTGAGTCGCAGGTCACCGGTTATATCCAATACAACACGTGGTGAAGCACTGGTGGTAACAAATTGCTTATCCATGATTATTTCTCGCTTTCCTGCAATAAACGCATGGCTTCTTCAGCGCTGATCACACCCTGATCGAGGTCTTCCAGGATGCGCTGTCGTTCGGTATCCGTGAGACCCGTGATCGGTTCTTCACCACCCGGCTCGTACCCCAATGCCCGGATCACCTCATGTAATCGGTTGCGGATGGTAGGGTAGGATAAATCCAGCTCTACCTCCATGCGCGTGATCTTGCCCTCACAACGTATGAAGGTCTCCACGAAGGAAAGCTGCTCCTGGGTAAGTTGAGAAAATGGGCCTGCGGTAAAACGCCCTTCAATGGTAGTGTCACAGTCCTGGCAATAAATGCGCGTGACCGTAACTTCTCCGCCACACAGAGGACATCGGGTGGGTAAAATGTTCATTCAGGGTTACCTCCAAAATTTATAAATAATGAATCTCCAGCTTCAGTAACCATAGCTATAACATGATCAAAAAGGTTGGTGCAGTAGCTTCTTCTGAAGTTAGCGGCTGATAGGAATGCTCCTTTAGCCGGTGACCAATACGGATCAGGGTCTCTCCAAGGGTGGGTAAGGCCCGGTTGAGTAAAGGTGGATCGATCAGTCCTGATTGCTTGAGGGCCAGTCGGATACTGGTTTCACGGCGAATAAATTCTTGGTGGATTAGAATTTCATCGTTATATAGGTTATTCATAACAGCCTCCTTCGGATATCTTGCGCCGTATGTACCTGATCAATATTATACACATTTATTGATATTTGTCAATGATTATTTGAATAATATCAATAAAAATATTGAATTATTGTAAGTGATTTTTAAGTTTTATAAAAATTGCTGTGGGTGATCCAGCTGGATTTATTTCTCTGGTTTTTCCCCAGGCGCAAGGGTGAGATTGGCGTCTGCCAGAGCCAGGAAAACATCTTCCAGGGTGGGTTCCACCGTCTCCAGGTGCTCAACATGAATGCCTGCGTCTGTTAAGCAGCGACGAATGATATACGCATGCATATCCCTTGGGGTGATTGCCCGCAGATGGTCTCCACTGAGCCCCGTACGCAGGATCCCCGGGCATTTCTCCAGGGCGGTGAGAGCAGGCAGCAGCGGTTGTGCAAATACATCCCAGGCCAGGCCGGGTAGAGCATGGCGTTTGAGCTCTGATGGGCTATCCATGGCGAGAAGCTTTCCATCCCGCATGATCCCCACCCGCCCACAATATTCCGCTTCGTCCATATAATGCGTGGTTACCAGGGCGGTCACACCCTGTGCCACCACGGTATAGATCAAATCCCAAAACGCCCGCCGAGCAGTTGGATCCACTCCGCTGGTGGGTTCATCCAGGAACAGCAGGCGCGGCTGGTGCACAATGGCGGTGGCCAGTGCCAGGCGCTGCTTCCAACCAGTGGATAGATCACTGACTCGCTCATCTTCCAATGCAGCCAACCCGATGATCTCCAATACTTCCTGCAACCGCTTTCGATTTGTGACCCCATAAACCCCGGCATAAAAAGCCAGGTTCTCTCCCACCGTCAGGTCGTGATACAAGGCAAACTTCTGAGACATATATCCTGCGCGTTCTCGCACCCGCTCGGATTGTCCCACGATGTCATACCCCAAGACGGTAGCTTCCCCCTCACTGGGTAACAACAACCCTAGCAACATGCGGATGGTGGTGGTTTTCCCCGATCCATTTGGTCCCAGGTAGCCTACTACCTCGCCTGCCCTGACACTGAAGGAAATATGGTCCACCGCGGTGAAGCTGTCGAAGCGCTTGGTGAGATTATAGGCACGGATAACTTCTTCAGGCATTCGTCAACTCCCCCCTGGCTGTGAGCCCTGTTCTGGATGGCTTTCCAACAGCTCGATAAAAATATCCTCCAGCTGAGGCCGGATGGAGCGCAGCAGGGTGAGCCTGCCTCCCTGGGCAGGGATGGTTTTTTCCAGGTGTCTGCTCACCGCCCTGGCAGAGCCAGGCCGCACGCGCAGATGCAATCGGTCGCCAAACATCTGGGCATCTTCCACATCCTGCTCTTCACGCGCTAGCTGGCGTAAGAGTGGCAGCGGCTCTCCATGCACTTCGAGAATGCGATCATTTAATCTCTCCCGCAGCTCATCCGGCTCACCCTCCAGCAGAATTTTCCCCTCACGCATAAAACCCACGCGGGCACAACGTCCCGCTTCATCCATATATGGCGTGCTTACCAGAACTGCCACGCCTTCCTCAGCTACCAGGTGGATGATCAGCTGCCAGAAGTCCTGCCGGGTGACCGGGTCCACCCCGGTGGTGGGTTCATCCAGCAGCAGCACTTTGGGTGAGTGTACCAGCGCCACCGCCAGGCCAAGCTTCTGGCGCATGCCACCCGAAAGCTGACCCGCCCGGCGATGGATAAAATCAGCCAGGCCGACAAACTTAAGGATTTGCATACAGCGTGGTTGCCAGGTATCTTCTGAGAGCCCCCGCACTTCGGCAAAGAAGCGCAGGTTTTCCAACACCGTCAGCTCCTCGTACATAGAGAAGCGCTGTGGTAAGTATCCCAGCTGAGCCCGAGCCGGGTCAGTCTGCTTAAGCATATCCACACCCGCAATTACGATCGCCGTCTCCGCAGCATCTCTGGGTTTATCTGGTTGCAATGCCCCGCATAACAGGCGCATGGTGGTGGTTTTCCCGGCCCCATCCGGTCCGATCAATCCATAGATCTCACCCGGCTCAACCTGCAAGCTGATATCGTCCACTGCGTGGGTATTCCCAAATGACTTCGAAAGGTGAGAGACCAGGATATGTGACATGTTATGAACCCAATATCTATCTACCTTTGCCTAAAAGTTACATCAGCTGGCATGCCAGGCTTGAGCAAGCCAGCTGGGTCTTGCACGGCGAGTTCTACCGCAAAAACGGTGGTTTGCCGCCCTTCGGCAGTCTGTACATTGCGTGGAGTAAATTCCGCCTGGTCTGCAATCCGTGTAACCGTAGCATCAAAAGTCTGGTTGGGAAAAGAATCCACACTGACGCTTGTCTGGTCACCTAACTTGATCTCACCATAGCGGTTCTCCGGGATATACACAGTGATGGTAAGCTGGTCCAATTCTCCCAGGGTCAGGGCAGTGGCACCTGCTAACACCACTTCCCCTGGCTCGATGTTGCGTGACAGCACCACGCCATCCACCGGCGCCGTGATGACCAATTTCCCCACTTGGACATCAATCAGGTTTATCGCTGCCTGTGCCTGATCAATCGCCTTTTGCGCCTGAGTCACTTTAGATTGGGCAGACGTGACGTTCGTTTGGGCTTGGGCCACTGCATCCGCAGCTGCCCTCACCGTGAGCGAATCTTCCCCAGTGAGTAAGGAGCTATAAAGGTCCAGGGCATTATCATAACGCCTCTGGGCAGCTGCCAGTCGGGCTCGTGCATCCAGGATATCCTCAGCCTCCTGGGTAGTCAGTAGCTCATCATAAGCCTGTTGGGCTGCATCCAGATCAGCCTTCGCGCTGTCATAAGCCTGTTGAGCTACCTCGCGCAGGGAGTGGTCATTCTGGTTCTGGGCCTGGTCCAGCACCTGTTTGGCATTCAGGTAAGCTGATTGTGCCTGTGCCAGGCGGTCTTCCACCGCTGCCAGGTTGGTGTAATTACCGCTCGACATCATGGAATTAAGGTTGTCTTTGGCTATCGTCAGGGCATCGTTGGCTGCGCTGACTTCCTTTTGTGTGGCCGAGATTTCTTCATCCTGGGTGAAGTACCACACCGGCTGGTTGAACTCTGAGGGCTCACTCTGGCTCCAGGCATTGGATCGGGCGGGCAGCGCCAGCAGGCGTGCATTGGCGAGTGTCAGGTCATACTGAGTCTGAGCCGTAGTCACCCCTGCCTGAGCCGCTGCCAGAGCAGTGTTAGACGCCTCCAATCCAGCCTGGGCAACCGCCAGGTTGGTCTGAGCTTGATCGAGCTGGGCATTTAACAAGGTATCATCGAGCTTAAATAACGTGTCTCCTGCTTTCACCGAGTCACCTTCGCTGACCAGGATATCAACGATCTTCCCGGTAACTTCAGGAGAAATGATCACCTCGGTGGCTTCAACCGTACCTGAACCTGTCAGGACGCTGCTGGCTGTTGAAGTATTTTGAGTGGTCAGGAACCAATAAGCCACCACGGCGATGGCTGAGATCAACAGGATGATGAGAATGATGCGAATGGTTTTCATGATTACCTCCAGAATCGCAGATGATTAATCGAGTCGTTTGCGGAACCGTAGGGCAGCCAGGGTCATGATCGCCACCCCAAAGACCGCCAGGGCGATTAAATCCCCAGGGTAAGCTGAAACGCCCACCCCCTTCAACATTTGTGAGCGGATGATCACCAGGTAATAACGTAAGGGAAAAATGTACGAGATCCACTGCAACACTTTAGGCATGGCCTCCAGTGGGAAGAAAAAACCCGCCAGGAAGATGCTGGGCAGCATCAGCATCCATACCGTCAGCATGGCTTCTTGCTGCGTGTTAGCAATTGTGGAAGCCAGTAAACCGATGCCCAGGCTGGAAAGCAGGAACAGGAACGAGGCACCGGCAATCAGCCATAAGCTACCGCGCACAGGTACTCCAAACCAGTAATGACCGAGTGCCAGGACCTCAAACGCATTCAGAAATGCCAGGATCACATAGGGTAAAATCTTTCCTAACACCAGCTCCCATGGTCGGATGGGTGTAACAATCAGCTGCTCGATGGTACCTCGCTCGCGTTCACGCACGATGGCGCTGGCAGTCAAGATCGACGTGAGGGCAAACAAGATCATACCAATCACACCTGGGATCATGAAATAAGCACTTATCAGGTCTGGGTTGTACCATACAGTAGTGCTTACCTCAACCGGCGGCTGGATCACTGCAGCCTGACCAAGCCTTAAGAGGCGCGACTCCAGGATTTGCGTGGAATGAGCCTGTCCGATTAATTGGGCAGCTGAAAGTGCTGTCGATGCCACCGTGGGGTCGGAGCCATCCAGCACGAACACCACTCGGGCGCTTTGCCCACCCTGTATATCGTCACTATAACCAGCGGGAATGATCATCCCAGCCCGTGCCTTGCCACTATCCAGCAGGTTGCGCAACTCCGTCTCAGAGCTGGCTTCATAGGATAGGGTGAAGTAATCCGCCGCCCGGTAGGCATCCAGTAAAGCCCGCGCTTCCGGACCCCGGTCCTGGTCGTACACTGCCAGAGGCACGTTACGCACATCATTGGTGGCAGCATACCCCAGCAGGAAGAGTTGCATGATGGGGATGATGAGCACCAGGATCAGCGTGCGCCGGTCACGGCGGATCTGGATGAATTCTTTGCGGATGAGTGATCGTAGGCGAGAGTTGAACATAAGATTCCCTGATTTCAAGCCACTAGAAATTTTTTTGTTTCTTCGCTGCCAGGATACCGTGCAGGTATATATCCACGAACTGTTGCATGGCTTCCTCCCGGAATTCAGGTGGTGCACCTGGAGCCAGGGCGATTTCGGTCAGGTAATAGCCAAAGAACAGACCTAAAAACGTGCGCACCACCATTGGGCCTGGGATGGGTCGTATTTGCTCTGGATAATCTACCACCAGATGCTGCACGATCTGCATACCCTGCGGGAAAAGCGTGGCGAACAGTTTCTGAGCATGAGCGCTCTTGAATTCCACCAGCTCGATAAACATCAGGTTCATGAAATCTGTGCGTCCCTCAACTGTCTCCACCATGCGCCGGATGGCATCCTTCACCAGCTGCTCGAGGCTATCTCCCTGGGCAGCCTCAATCAGGGGCAAGACCTCGTGATAGGGATGGAACGCCAGGAATACTGCCTCGAAGACCTGTTCCTTGCTGGAGAAGTGATTATACAAGCCTCCCAGTGCCAGGTTGGCATGTTTGGCAATTTGCCGCATGGAGGTGCCATGGTATCCCTGCATGATGAACAGGTCATGCGCCGCTTGCAGGATGGCGGAGCGGGTATGTTCCCCTCGTATGTGTGAATTAAGGCTCATGCGATCGTGTCCCCTACCACAAACGAACGTTCGTTCATATTTTAACCAACCATATATTCCCTGTCAAGGGGGATTAACCAAACATCCCACGAGCTTGCTGCTCATGGGATGCAATGGCAGGGTAATACCGTTTATTTTTCGTCACCATTCCCCAGCATAGCCACCTGGCGCAGCAGGCCAAACACCAACAACCCCAGTTTGATCCCCTCGGAAGCATTCAGGTTAGGAGCTTCTGCCCGTTTTTTAGCCCGTTGGATCAGCAAATATGCAGACGCCAGCCCTGTCAGTGCTCCCAATACCGCCCCTATCACCAGCACCTGCCCCGTCCAGGAGGTATCCATTTCCACCATCTCTTTTTTTTCTATGACTATATTCTCTTTTTTACTCATGGATCAATTCCTTTCAGGTTTCCGGTTCTTCTTGAGAGAGCTGATTTCCCCAGCTCGTTCATCTATTATTTTGCCTGTGTTTCTTTCTTACACAATCTGGAAGCATAACGTACGGCTGCCCAAATTGCTTCCACCCTTAAAATTGGCTCAACACTCAAGTTGAAAATCTGGCTGATCTTTCCCTTGGCTTGTTCAATATAGAGCTGCACGATCAACGCATAGCGTGGAATTAATCGTAGCAAATAGCTGATTAGCACGATCAACCCAATCAGGATGGCCAACAGGATGAAGGCCAGGAACAGGGAAGGCAGGATCAGCCACATCAGCGAGACATCCGCCCAGCGCCCCACATCAGTCACGGGCTGGACGGTTGAGATGATGATTACAACCACCGCTGCCAGCACTAGCAGCATGCCAATCACCAGGGGTAAGGTAATCTGCCAGAATACCTCCCGGCGGTGCTCTGCATGCGTCCTGGGGTTGCGTTCAAATTGAGCGGCTCTTTTCTGATTGTCCATCCTGCTCCTATTGTAGCATAAATTAATTGGGCTTTTTACACCCCGCGCTGGCGCAACACTTCAAATAGTAAAATACTGGCAGCTACGCCTGCATTAAGGCTTTCGCTGCCACCTGGCATGGGGATGTGCACCTTCCCATCTGCCAGGGAGCTTGACGCAGGTCCTGCCCCGGCTGCTTCACCACCCACGATGAGCGCCAGCGGAGACCGAAAATCAGCCTGCGTGTATGCCAGTCCACCCCCCGAATCAGCCAGGTATACCTTAAGCCCCCTTGATGGTCCTTTGAGGATTCGTTTGATCCCCATCCACCCCATGGTGTGCATGGACAGGCGGAAGTGCGCCCCCATCCCCGCCCGCAGCACCTTGGGAGACCAGGCATCCGCACAACCGGGTGCCAGCAGCACTGCCTCCACCCCGGCTGCGGATGCTGTGCGTAGGATGGTGCCCAGGTTACCCGGGTCACGCAGCCCATCCAATACCAACACAAAATCTGGCGAGCTTGGTAAGGGTATTACCCTGAGATGAAGGACCACCAGCACTCCCTGGGGCACCTCAGTCTCGCTGATCGCCCTCATCATCGCCTCGCTTACCAGGTCCGCTGGAGTACCCCGCTCCACAAACCCTTCCACCACGGCCTTACCCCGCTCATCCAGCTGGTCGCTAAATAATACCTGTTGTGCTTCCCAGCCCGCAGTTAAAGCCTCTTCAGCCAGGCGCACGCCTTCGATGACGAAAGCTTGCTCTTCTCGCCGCCTCTTCGCCTGGGCTTGTAGCTTGCGTACCGCCTGCACCTTGGGATTATGGCTGGAAGTAATCATCTTGCTCCCATATATTGAGAAAAGCCTGTAAGGTCACCCTGTCGAATAATATCAGGCGGATAAGCTTCAGGTGGGAATCCGGGTTTATATCTAGGTAAGCCTGGATAGCGGAAAACATCACTCTCGCTGCCAGCTCCTTTGGAAAACCAAAGATTCCCGTCGAAATCGCTGGAAAGGAAATTGATCCCAGGCCAAGCTGCTCGGCAAGTGCTAACGCGCCGGTGACAGCCTCTTTCAGCTTGTTTTGTTCGTCGCCTTCCCCCCACCGCGGTCCCACCGCGTGGATCACATAACGGCAGGGCAGATTGCCTGCCTGAGTAAAAGCCGGTTCCGCATGGCTAACTATGCCATGCTCTCGCACCCACTGGTCACTCTCAGCCTGGATCACAGGTCCACCTTTGTGGACAATCGCTCCTGCTACCCCCACCCCGTGTGCCAGGTGAGCATTGGCAGCATTGACGATGGCGTCCACTTTTTCCTCGGTGATATCCCCTTGGGCAAGCTGTAATACCTGCCCGGTTGGAAATCGATGTTCCCTGATGATCTGGTTCATGATTCATCCCTACTCATTTACTTCATTTTACCTCACCCGCCTCCAAAGCAACCGCTAATTCTTCTTACACACAAATAAAAACGTGCACAATGCGTTCTTGGTTTTTTTATGGTATTCTTTTATTCGTTGATCTTAATAACCCTCTACTATACTCTTCCTTTGGTTCACCCATGGTAAATTGACCTATCTGGTTGAAAAATATCCATTTGATCCTGTAAAACAACAAAGACATTCCAACCGAATGAAGAGATATGATTATTCCCTTGCAGGTGCTTATTTCGTGACGATTGTTACCTATCAGCGTAACTGCCGTTTTGGAGAGATCGCCGATGGTGAAATGATATTAAACCAAAATGGAAAAATCGCTTTTGATCAGTGAAAACGTTTGGAGAGACGTTTTCGACCATCCGATTTTTCCACCTTCATCATTACGCCGAACCTATCCATGGAATAATACTGATTGTTAGTGGCGCAGGGGAGGAATCCCGGAGAGTTGGTGTTAATAATCCTCCCCTGCGCCCCTACCGGACGATTAATGTTGCGTCTGGTTCATTGGGAGCCATCGTAAGAGCTTACAAAGCCTCAGTGACAGTCCGTATCAATGCCATGCGTGGTTCTTCTGAGCCACCCATTTGGCAAAGCAATTATTACGACCACATCATTCGTAATGAAACAGAATATGAGAAAATTTGGAGCTATATTGAAACTAATCCGATAAAATGGTCGGATGATCGGTTATTTCCCAAATAAGGACCATTCAAAGTAATTTCAAAAATTTCTCAATGCCCTTCGTGTCCCTTGGATCCAAGGATGATTAAATACAAGGGCATAGCATGCCATTCGTGCCCAGACCGTTACAAAGCGCTTCGTGATATTTTTTTATTCACAAGAAACAAAGAACCCGCTTTCTTCTCGAAAGCGGGTTCCTGGGAGTTTTGTGTGTAGGGGGTTACGAAACTTATTCAGCTTTCGCCTGGGCTGCTACGGCCTTAAATGCCTGCGGGTCTCGTACAGCCAGATCGGCCAGCATCTTGCGATTGATGGCGATTTTGGCAGTCTTCATCCCATGGATCAGGCGGCTGTAGGATAATCCATTCAAGCGTGCCGCCGCGTTAATGCGGGCGATCCACAGCTGGCGCAAATCGCGTTTGCGTTGGCGCCGGTCTCGATAGGAATACCATAATGACTTGAGCATGGCCTCATTGGCGCGCCTGTACAGGCGATGGCGTGTGCCAAATTGACCAGCATTCATCTTGAGGATTTTTTTGTGGTGACGGTGTCGATACGGACCAGTCTTTACACGAGCCATAATTTTCTCTCCTGCGAACCCCTGGGCGCCAGTAGCTTGTCGCTACTAGTTTCGTGCACCCAACGGCCGCACTAAAAAGTGGTTTGGATGGGGCGATAGGACGACCCTCTGGGTCGCCCTTATTCAGCCTTCTTTAGATAGGGTGCCAGGCGATGGACACGTTGGATAATGCCACGTCCCTTCACCGGGATCATCTCGGTGAATTGTTGCTTGACGCGCTTGGGGGTGCGACGGCGCAGGTGGCTCTTGCCACCCTTGGTGCGCATAACGATACCCGTCCCGGTGACGCGGAAGCGCTTTGAGGTCGCCTTGTGGGTCTTTAATTTATAATGGGTTGGTTGCTTGCGAGGCACGATGTAAACTCCTTTTCACACAAAACCCGTGGGGGCAAAAGCGACAGCCTGGTCAGGCTGTCTGGTTCACACCCTGGGGAATGTTTTAGCATTAAATTTGGATTACTTCTTTTTCGTCTTGGCAGGAGCCAGGACCATGACTACACTGCGACCTTCCATCATCGGGGCTTGTTCGATCGTTGAGACGTCAGCCAGCTCTTCCGCTACTTTCTTCAGGTCATTCAATGCCAGGTCCACGTAGTCGATTTCACGACCTCGGAAGCGGATGCGCACCCTGACCTTGTTGCCTTCATCCAGCCAACCCCGGGCATTGCGGATCTTAAAGCCCTGGTGGTAGACGTTGGTTTTGGGTCTCAGGCGGATTTCTTTGACATCAATCCTGGTTTGTGCGCGGCGCGCGTCGCGTTCTTTCTTAGTTTTCTCGTAGAGGAATTTCCCAAAGTCCATGATCCGGCATACGGGTGGTTCGGAATTGGGGGCTACCTCCACCAGGTCCAGGTCGGCTTCGTTGGCCAGGCGCATGGCTTCCTGGATGGAAACCACGCCTACGTTACCGCCATCGGCGCCGATTAAACGGACTTCTTTGACTCGAATAGCCTCGTTGATTCTATATTGGGTCGCGCTAATAAGTCACTCCTTTCAAGATACACAATTAATACCACTAAATGCCAACTTTTGGCATTTAGCGTGCCCGATAATACCATAGTATAGGCATTATCGTCAACGTCTTGGAGGAAAAATGCACCTGGGAATTGAGAATCAGGCAATTGGGGGAAAGCATAGGCTGAGAATCCAATCAAGAATCATTCCCAACGCAGCCCTCTTCATTCGTCCGCTAATCCGCTATGGATCCGCTTACCAGCCTGCAAACATGAGAAATCTTAAAAAATTGCGAGTTTAATAAAAATCACTTGTGGATTAGAATATTTGTGCTATAATAAGGTTGTAATTACTCACCCGTGACCAATTATCTCGTCTTCCCTGCGGCAATTAGCGAAAAAGTAATCGAAAAATGGGCGTACGCAGGGGCTACGCCGCCTGCGTACGCCCATTTTTCGAGAGTTTTCCCCTCCCCCGTGGCTGCAAAGCCAATGGGGGAGGGGTTAGGGGTGGGGGCGTGAGTAATTACATATAGACGTAAATAATCACCCACTCCTATTTCATGCGGTTGAATGATAGAAAGAGGTTGAAAGATCTCCTCTCCTCGCATTCTCTAGGAATTGTGAACTCGGTAAATGGAAGAAACAGAATGGTAAATTTTTCATTCGAGAATAGCTATTTTGTCATTGCGAAGGAGCGTTCCAGCGTTCTTTGCTGGCGACCTGTGCCAGGAGCGAAGCGATTGGTAAGCAATCTCCACCACAGCCATTCACTCTCTTATTCCGTTCATCATGATATTGGGCATAATTTGTGTATTCGTGTACGGCTATTCCAGCTCGGTGCTCGTAAACAACCGAGATATTTATTGGTGTTTCGTGGAGGGTGAGTAATTACATATATCTATGAAAATACCTCTTATTTTCCCAATTCTGCCCCCGCTATTCAAATGAACGAAGATTAATTGAATGGTTTTATTTTTTTATAAAAACAATTCCCTCTGAAACCTATGTGACACGAGCTCCTCGCTGATCCCCTATCCCATTACATGGCTCGACCACTCCTGCCCCCTCGTCGGTATTCTATCCCTACTCACATGATTTTCAAATCTCAGCTGCCTCCTGCTGTCTTTCTCACCTGGCTCCAGCTGCGCAGTCTGACTTGGTGTGGACAGGATATACCCCCATTTTCCTCGCAGGATTGGTTCGACTTGACTGGGACCAGTAGGACTACTTTTTTCCGTCATCTCAACCTGCTTCAGGCAAAAAATGCCCTGCATTGGCATTCTCCCCAGCCTGGGATGATTTGTGTGTCTTTCGCGGCTGCGCCATTTCCCATCCATGGCAATCAAGAGTCTGTTATAGAAGATAATATCCAGGTAGGTTGTCCAAAAATAGACAGTTCAAAAATGGACAGTTCAAAAATGGGCATCCCTCCCTCTCTTAATCCTCTTACCTCAAATCATCCTATTAAGATACCTCTTTTAAAGTCAGAGAATCAAGAATCTGATCAGAATCCTGTAAATAAACTTGAGGCAGGGGG
>JBAQFX010000062.1:0-3033 GCA_049287485.1 Anaerolineales bacterium | reverse complement strand
ATCAAATCCAAAGGCGCGACCTTCTGCAGTGGCGGTAGGCAGTTCTGCTACGGCGGCATTATCCCAGGTACCAGCTCCACCCGGGTCGGCCATCACCTCCGTGCGGGTTTGAGCGTTCAGGTTCGCGCCATCGAAGACCGTGCCACCAAAGGCATAGATCTTGCCGTCGACGACTGTCGCGTCAATGTAGGCTCTTGCCAGGCTCAGGTCGCCTATTTGAGTGAATGTATTGCCTACCGGGTCATATCGATCGGTGCGTGCAAGCTCGTACGGTGCTGATAAACCATTAAAGCCACCGAATACATACACCATGTTGTCCACGACCACCTGTGCACCAGGGATATAACCTGAGTATGCAGTTGGTAGGTTGGTGACGATGCTGGCTGAATTGGTCATGGGGTTATAACATTGAACGCTCATGGTTGTCACACCAGAGGCAGCGCGTCCACCAAATGTACATAACATATCCACCGAGCCGTTATTCACCAGGTTGATGGTGTAGTTGGAGATAGGATCCGGCATATTGGCCCCCGTATCTGAGCAGGTATTCACCAACGGGTCGTAAGCATATATATCACCAAAGGTTGAAGTACCATCAACACCACCACGACCACCAAGAATGTAAACCAGTCCTGTGGCTGGGTAGTATTCTGCATCATAGCGGTTAAAGTCAGGACAGCCGGGAGGTAAAGAAATTTGGGTCCATGCGCCCAGGTAATTCAGGGTAAAGTCCTGTACTGTGGTCATGGCCTCATCGATCACCACGCCATTTACTGTTTCGGAGGCGTAGCCTGCTTTAGAGGCGGTCACATCGTAGGTTCCAACCACCAGGTCCATGGTATAGAAACCATCCGGATCGGTGATGGCTTGGACCTGGTTATCCTCCACAGCTGGAGCAGCGATTACTTCCGCCCCTTCAATCGGATCTCCAACCGTGTCATACACATGTCCTTCCAGTGTACCAGATGCCACAACACCACAGTTTTGAATTCCGGCAGTCAGCACATTTAGATATCCATATCCATCTTCATAAGTGCCTTCACCATCAGGTGGCACACCACAAGTGGGGTTCACAGGATCGGGTGCATCCGCACTGTTCTGCAGGGCTTCGAAGGTCCCATAGACATCACCGACCAAGCTTGGATTGCAAGACCAGAGCAATGCTACCGCACCAGCAGAGTGGGGGCTGGCCATGGAGGTACCGCTATACCCGCAGCTCCAGCCATTGGTTGGCACGGATGAACAGATGCTGACAGCCGGGGCAGTGATATTTGGCTTGGTGTAAGGCTCATGGCCAAAGGCAGAAGGCCCCTGGGCATAATAATGGACACGGCTGGAGTTATGACCGGTGGTGCCGAATGACTCTTGATAATCACCCGGTGAGCCCAGGCTGCTGCAACCTGTGCTGTTGCCAGCAGAAAAGGCGGGGAAGATACCGGCGGCTACCCAGGCCTGGACGTAGGACTGGTACCACGGGTCGCCACCACCACCACCCCAGGAGTTGTTGACCACATCCGGTCGATTGGCAGCATCTCCACCAGGAGCCAGGATCCAATCGGCGCAAGATTCAAGGGCAAATTCGGAGCAGGAGCTAGATTCGCAGCCCTTGCAGGCGATCCATTGCGCATTGGGGGCCATGCCGGCGATATAGGTCAGGCTGGGATCATCATCCCCAACCATGGTGCCCATGGTATGGGTACCGTGACCGTTGTTATCACAGGCGCTGCCACCGCAGATGTTGGACGGGTCATCCCAACAGGTTGGGTCACTGGGATCGGCTCCGCACTTGAAAGATTGATCAAGCGCCGGGTGGTTCCACTGCACCCCGGTATCGATGTTGGCCACCACCATGCCATCACCCTGGAATCCAAAGGCGGACCAGAATTGGTCGGCCTTGGTATCGGTGATGCCCCAATCCACGGTGGCATTGGGATTGTCGCCCACGGTGGTCAAGGCATTCTTGGAAAGGTAATCACCCGCCCAGGCTATGCCCTCCAACGAAGTCGCATCCACGGAAGGATCGATATAATAGGTGCGTGTGGCGCGGATGAAGCTTACTTCAGGCAGGGCTGCCAGCGCATCCGCTGCTACCTGCGTTCCATTCCACACGTAGAGCTCGTTGCCGGCGATGAAGGTCTGGTACTTCAGGCCCCCGTTATCCAGCAATGCTTTGGCATTGACCTGGCTGTTGGCAGCCGTCTCGCGCAGGGTATTATAGACAAATTCACCGCGCGCATTCCAGTCCATGGCATAGGCGGCTGACAAATCAGCTTGCTCGGTAAAGCGCACGATAAAATCGGCGCTGCCATTGGCAGCAAATTGATCGAGCAGCATCGTTTCGATCTTGCTAGCTTCAGCTTGAGCAGCGACCACCGAATCGTGACTTGCCAGGCTGAGAAAAGATATCATAATGATCAAAGCAATAACTGTCGTATGAATTACCCACTTTAATTTCATAACATTCTCCTTACTTGTCATTGCAAACCATATTTTTTTTATAAACAGACAGCATGAAGGTTTTAGCTTTATTAAGCTCAGATATTAAAACGAATCACCCTCCTTTCTAAGCGAAAATCCCGAGCACACTGGTTAAAAACTACACATATTTAATTAGATGAAAATTCCCCGATAAAAGATCTACTAATAAATCAGTGAGAGGATTATTTATGATTTTATCATGATAATTATTCCACGAACCTCGTTACCGAATAATAAGGCAGGATGGGAAGAAATAGAGAAAATAATTATCAAAACACCCCGGTGATTTCTCATCGGGGTGTTTGATTCAGAGATGATGCTGCTAATTACTTCACAGCAATTGGCAGGTAGGTAAAGACGGTAGCAGGAATGACGGTTGTATCTTGAGTAGCAGTGTTATTCTCAAGTGCAGGATCCAACTCGTTACCTGTAACAGTCGCTGAATTGGTGATTAATCCTTCCATATCTGGAGTTACCAGGATGGTAAGTTCAGCCACTTCAGCAGCGGCGAGATCACCTACATCGCAGGTCACCACGCCACCCATTTCTGTACAA
>JBAQFX010000061.1:0-5989 GCA_049287485.1 Anaerolineales bacterium | reverse complement strand
ATACCTATGCGGCGTTGGCATCTGTCATCGATACGGCTGAATTGGCTGGTGTTCGGGCCTTTGATGCGATCCAGTCTCTTTTTGGTCCGCCTTCACTCCCAATTCCTGTATGCAGTGAGTAATTACTTACTTATTCTAGCACAAATGTTCTAATTAAGCAAGGTGGTTACTCACCCATCACCCAATACCTCTTCTGCCATGCGTTGATCAGGAAGAATGTAGTCGAAAAATGGGCTTAAGCAGGGAGCGTAGCCCCTGCTTAAGCCCATTTTTCGAAAGATTTCCCCTCCCCCGCATGTGTAATTGCCGGTTATTTAGGTAGATATATCCAGCGGGGGAGGGGTTAGGGGTGGGGGCGTGAGTAATTACCATCATCCAGCATTTTAAAAACGTAATATTGACTATCACTGTAACCAGGGATAATTATTTCCAATTTTTCGATTTCTTCTTGCAAAAGAAGCGGGGATAATTTGTCGTTATAATCATAATTTCTTATCATTTTACAAAGCCCATGATCGATTATTAATAAATACCCCTTGGGTTCATCTCCAAGGGGCGTTAGTCATATTGAATAGTTTCGTGATATCTATTATTTACTGTTTTGGTTTTTTTACACCGATAATCAGCAGTGGGATCAACACGAGTGGCAGCAATCCCACCCCACATAATCCGGATGGCTGGTTCGGCGGTGTCGCTGTAGGTACTTGAGTAGGCTGGTCCGGTGAAACTGGTGTTTCAGCCCCTGATGATGGATACGATGGTGTGACGGTTGGTGAAGCGATTAGCTGCTGGGCTGGTTTGTCACTTGGAAGCACTTCATAGGCAGTGCCTCCTGAGAGCGCAATCACTTGCTCTCCCAGCGCGAATGCATCCGCCAGCTCCGGGTTTCCCGCCACCAGGTCGAAGTAATCCGCTGAGAGGAATTCGACCTTTGTGGTTTGCATCGTATCAGGGTCAAAGGCGGTGTCGATCCATTTCCCTTTCGAAAGCACAAACGTACGTGCTCCTATTACGCGAACAGTGCTTGCCGCCTCACCACTCACTTCCATTGCTTTAGCTGCCCCCTGCATTGCACCTGCATCTGCCGCGGATTGTACTGCTGCTTGCCCTGAAGCGGGAGCAGTCGGCATTGCCAGCATCTGTCCATAGGTTTCATTCGCCAGGCGCTGCTGTTCAGCCTCGCCCAGGGGTGCTTCGTCAGTCACCAGGTAAGACGTGTAGGGCGTCACGATGCCATAACGTATGCTTAGCTTTACGATCTGGTCGATGATCTCCTGGTTGGGTCCTTGCAGACGGATTTCATTCAGCAGGTAACCAATCTTGCGAGTTGCCCATAATCTCGGGATGGATGCCTGCGCGGAATTGGCCGTGGATTCCTGCTCGAATACTTGGCCACTGAAGGTGAAACTCTGCCTCTCACCACTTACCTCCCCAGATAATTGAATGTCTGTTGGGCCACCGTCTTTATAACGCCCCAGCAAAATCACCTGCGAACCTGCAAACAGGTCAGGCAATGGAGATGGATAAAGGTCATAAACAGCTAAATCACCAAAATCAAGCTCTAAATCGGTCAATACCGGGGTGCTGATGCCATTATAAAAGGATGATAGTGTTTCATCCAATTGCATCCCCGGTTGCACGTAAGTGCTGCGTCCGTGGTGACCCTGAGAAATTGAGTCTAGCAGGATGGTGTCCACATCATAGCCCACTCCAAAAGCGAACAAACGGAGGTTATCTGGTGCACTCGCATCGAAGTTAGCCAGGATGGACTGGCTATCAGTTACGCCCTCGGTTGGTAAGCCGTCGGTGAGGAATATCAGGTATGTGGAGCGTTCGGAGTCCACCATCGCCGATGCTTCCAATAATGCCCGGTTGATATCTGTCGATCCTTCTGCCCTTAAGCCATCCAACCATGCACCCGCCTCAGCTGCTTCGGATGCTGGTCTCAACCCGTTTGCATACATTTCAATGCCCGTACTGAAAGAGATGATATTGAAGCGGTCTTCGCTGTTGAGGTGGTTTAAAATATACTGTGTTGCCTGTTGCGCTTGCAGGAATTTCTCCCCATCCATGCTTCCCGATCGATCCAGCACCAATAGCAAATCCTTGGGGATGATCCGGTCAATAGTATTGATCCGGGGAGCAAGCAGCACCAGGAAAAAGCCGTCTGCATCATTGCTATCCGATGGATTACGAAAACTTAGTAAGTGGAACGCTTCTGATTCTCCCAGGGAATAGTAAAGGGTAAAATCGATATCCGGCAGTACATTGGTAGCTTCATACCCCACCTTAACATGCTTGTCATTATCCCTGCTAACTCCCACTTCATGGCTGGGTGAATAAACCGCTCGGATGGGCGTACTCGATTGGATTTCCATGCTGATCGAAACGGACTCTATGGGTAAAGCAGAAAATTTTTCTGTATTGAGTGGGTATACATAACGTACCAATCCCCCCTCAGCTGGGAGTGCCTGGCTATATTCAAGCTCAACTCTTCGTTCAGCCTGCGGTGCGATGGGGAAGATGCGTGCCTGGACTGCTCCCCTCCCGATATATTCGAGCAAAGCCGGGTCACGCATGCTGGATACAATCTGTTCATAGGTTTGCCGAGCTTCGCTCGCATCCAACACCCGCCCTTCAACTGGCTGTCCATCCACCCACAAAGTGAAACCACTCAGCGCAGCATCCTCCGGGATGGGGAAAATATAAGTACCCTCAATGGTCCAATCATTCGGGTTATAAAAGACCTGGTCTACATGCGTGATCGCCAGTTGATCCTGGATAGTCACCGTTACGTGGTGATAACGAATCACCAATTGCTCCATCGGGATGATCACAGGCGGGCACGGACCTGGATCGCAAGGAGGTGTATCAGGGATGATAATGCCATCCGCAAGAGCCGCGGTGGGCAGTATTAATGTGGAGATCAAGATAATAAATATACCGATGCTGAATAGCTTGGACTTGGTCTTCATAATCGCCTCCCGAATGATCAATTATTAAAGATGTCTAAACATTGGCTGGTTCTTTGCGCAATAGACGGTATCAATCGCTCAAAAGTTCCAGTGGTATAATCATTCTCTTGATTGGGAGAGATAAGTAATCAAAATGCCAATGGAATTATTAGATAAGCTAGCTGGCATCGAACAGCATTATGAAGAGCTCAGCCAGCGCTTGATGGATGTGGGTGACGATTACCAGCGCGCAGCTGAATTGAATAAAGAACGTATTGACCTGGAACCGATCGTGGATAAAGCACGTGCGTATCGGCGGGCTCTGGATAGGCTAGAAGATGCGCATTCCGTGCTTGAAGGGGATGATGTTGATCTTCGTATGCTTGCAGAGGCTGAAATCCTTGACCTGGAGCCACGCATCGATCGCTTGGAACGTAAGATCAAAAGTATGCTCTTACCCAAGGACCCTCGCGATGATCGTAACGTGATCATGGAGATCCGAGCAGGAACGGGCGGTGATGAGGCCGCTATCTTTGCTGCTGATCTATTCCGTCTCTATTCTCATTATGCTGAAACACGTAAATGGAGTATCGAAGTCCTGTCAACCAATGAGATTGGTATTGGGGGATTCAAGGAAATCATTTTCCTCGTCAAAGGTCAGGGGGCTTATTCTCGCCTGAAATATGAATCTGGCGTCCATCGTGTGCAGCGTGTGCCGGTAACTGAATCTCAAGGGCGTATTCATACCTCTACCGCCACCGTGGCGGTGCTTGCAGAAGTCGACGAGGTTGAGATCGATATCCCTGAATCCGATATTCGCATGGATGTGTACCGTTCTGCTGGAGCGGGGGGTCAAAATGTGCAAAAGAATGCTACCGCAGTGCGTATCACTCACATTCCCACCGGGATGGTTGTCGCCTGCCAGGATGAACGCTCCCAGCTACAAAATCGATTGCGAGCGATGAGTATTTTACGTGCCCGTTTATACGAGATGGAAGAAGAGAAACGTCGAGCTGAGATCGATGCGAACCGGCGTTCACAGGTTGGCACAGGTGAGCGTTCCGAAAAAATCCGCACCTATAATTATCCCCAATCACGCGTGACCGATCACCGCATCAACCTATCAACATATAACCTGGTTGGCTTTATGTCCGGTGCCTTGTTAAATGATTTTATCGATGAACTGGCTACCCGCGAGGAAGCTGAAAGGTTAGCCACCCTTGGTGAAGAGACTATAACCGAGAGTGGTGGTTAATCTAAAAACTCAAAGTTTTTTTAATTATCTGGTACTTTTTTTATTACACTCATTTCATCAAGCGGGAAAAGGTTTGTTTTAAGCCCTATGGAAATCACCATCCAGGAAGTATTGAAGCAGCTTCACCAGCAACTTCAACCACACAGCGAAACCGCGCTTTTAGATGCGCAGGTATTAGTCGCTCATCAGTTAGGTAAACCCCGTACCTGGGTCCTGGCACATCCAGAAACTCCCTTGAGTCCGGCACAACACGAAAAAATCATCCAATCTGCACACCTGCTTGGGGATGGAGAGCCATTACCTTACGTGCTTGGACATTGGGAATTCTATG
The DNA here is from genome assembly GCA_049287485.1 of Anaerolineales bacterium. Lineage (GTDB taxonomy): Bacteria > Chloroflexota > Anaerolineae > Anaerolineales > UBA4823 > FEB-25. The sequence goes on along the minus strand of JBAQFX010000061.1, from coordinate 1,449 downwards.
GGTTGGATTTCCTGTTAACCCCAGATGTGCTTATTCCGCGCCCCGAGACTGAGTTGCTGGTCGAGAGGGCCATTCATTGGCTGCAACTCCATCCGCATAAGCGAAAAGCATTGGATGTAGGCACAGGTTCAGGGTGTATTGGGATCGCTACTGCCAAACACGTCCCCGATTTGCATATGCTGATGACGGATATTTCTGTACAGGCTTTGAGAGTTGCCAGGTTGAACGCTGAAAAGTATGAGCTTTTGGATAGAGTTGAATTCCAGCAGTCAAATTTGCTCGATCGTATTCCCAGACCCTACGCCTTTGATCTGATCTGCGCTAACTTGCCTTATATTCCCACTGAGAAATTAAATACCCTGCCTGTCGCCAAAAGCGAACCCCATCTGGCCCTCGACGGTGGGATAGACGGATTGAAAATGGTCAAACGCTTGCTCAAACAGGCCAAAAGCCAGTTAACCCCAGGTGGATTGATGCTTGTGGAGATCGATCCAGCACAGCGCGACCCGATGATTCAACTTGTGCAGAAGCATTTCTCTAATGATGGGATACATATCCTGCAAGATTTATCTGGCAGGGATAGGTGCGTGGAAATCGAGCATAGCTACAGGATCCTTCACTTATGCCAGCGCACGGATTGGCTCATAAGTAAGGCACTTGGGGAATATCGACCCGAATCGCTTGCCCGCGAAGGCTTCATCCACTGTTCGCAACCAGAGCAAATTATTGCGGTGGCTAACCGCTATTATCAGGGTTTACCTGATATGATCGTGCTATCGGTAGACCCGGAAAAGCTGACCTCGGAAATTCGTTGGGAAAAAACAGGGGATGTATATTATCCCCATGTTTATGGGCCAATCAATCTGGAGGCTGTAACCTCTATCGATGATCTCAAGCCAGAAAGTGATAGTAAATTCGGTATTTCTACCTACGACTAAATTGAATATAAGCAGGATTATCCCTGCCAGGAAATGTGCAAATCATGTTAGGGCGCCAAAATGTGGCTACCCTGTTTATTGTTATTTGAATTAGTATCGCCGATTGCCACCTTGCCTGCGAAACTTACCACTTTCCTCCCTGGGACGGGCAAGGTTGACTTTGAGCGTACGGTTATCCAGCGGAGTGTTATTGAACAGGCTAACTGCTTTTTCTGCCTCAGCCTGGGAGCCAAATTCAACAAACGCAAAGCCACGTGAACGACCAGTTTCTCGATCTTTAATCAGGCTGACTGAGACAATGGTACCTGCTTGAGAAAATAAATCTCGCAGGTCTTCTTCAGTCGTACTAAAAGGCAAATTCCCCACGTACAATTTATTATCCATCTCTCCTCCAAAAAAATACCGCCCCGACACTTCGTCGCGGCGGTTTTCTAACAGCAGCAAGCCTGTATCTCGGATTGATTATATCAGTATACCTAGGATGACAAGGGAAATTCACATAGGAGGATAC
>JBAQFX010000060.1:0-3256 GCA_049287485.1 Anaerolineales bacterium | reverse complement strand
TCCTGAATTCACCAGTGAGTATATCTGGTTATTCACCTGTACATTTTCCATAAAGGAACGGCGGTGCTCCTCATCCTCGTATTTATCTGCCTGATCCATAAGCAACATATACGCTTTGTGCAAGACCGATTTACAACGAGCATCATTGTTGGCTTTTAATGCATGGTAGCAATCCAACAGAATCGTAGACCTGGCTTCAGGGTATCTTACCTGGGTCGGATCGAATTTATCTAAAATTTGCTCAACATAATCAAGAGCTTGTTGTAGGTTTCCCTCTGCTTGAGAGATTTCTGTTAATCCAGCGAGCGCATCCAATTCTCCGGTTAAATTCTCAAGCTCAATGTTCATCTTTAATGAGTTTTGATAATCAACTTTTGCTTCATCTAATCTATTTAATTTTATCAGTACGCGTGCCCTGTTAGCCATTGCCGTATTTTGGAAGTGTTTATTACCAATTTTCTCCGCGCTTCTCAGAGCATTGTTACAATTTTCCCACGCTTGCTCAAGCTGTCCAAGATGAAGGTGGTTCAACCCAAGATCTGCAAGCATCCAGCAACAACCTGTCTGGCTTCCAATGGATTGGAAAATATCTAAAGCTTTACTCAAGTAATCATTTGCTTCATGATAAAAACCAGGGTCCATTAATAATCCTCCCAGGTTACCCAATGCTCGACCTTCACTTTCTCGATCATTGATCTCGCCTGAGATATCTAAGATCTGCTTGAATCTGTCATAGGCATTCTTAAAATTACCCTCCATCGCAGCGATGATTCCCAGGTTGCCTAAATTAGCCACTTCACCCCGTTTTTCACCGGCTTGTTGATAAACTATTAATGCTCGCTGATAGTGTTCTTCGGCTTCTTCGAATCTTTCTTGCCCTAGGAACAAATTCCCTAAACTGCTGAGTACTGACCCCGCTTCAACCTGGTTATCTATTTGTGTAAAGAGTGACAACGCTTGACGAAAATGTCTCTCCGCATCCTGATAATTTCCTTGTCTCCACCCAATGACTCCCATCTCTCTCAGCGCGCTGGCTTCCGTGCCTGTTTCCTGTGCAGCTTTCGCCAGATCAAGGGCTTGTTCTAGATGTCCTAGTGCCTCTTTATAATTCCCCTGCCTCGTCTTAATATAACCCCATTTGTGATATGCTCTGGCCTCTTTGTTTATATCATTAGCAGATTTTGCTGAGGTCAAACTTTTTTCTATAAATTGAATAGCTTCAGCATACTCACCGATGGATTCACTGTAACCAGCATAAAGTAAGGCTACTTCCGATTTCTTTGAAGCCTCATCCATGATTTTACTAAGCTTATCCAGGCTTTCCAATTCCTTTTTTTGCTTTGTCCTATCCCCGAGAATATTAAAGATTTGCTCACACCTCAGGTGTAATCGATACTGCATCTCCACGTCATCCTGGCTCGTCAGTTCTAGGGCATGTGTAAAATACTGTAGCGCTTCCTGGTTGGCAAAACGAGCTAAAGACTGTTCTCCAGCTATACGAAGATAGGGTAATGCCTTGTCTGTCAAACCCGCCAGGCTGAAATGGTGGGCCAGCTGTATTGCTACTCGTTCGGTATCTTCTATAAAAAGCTCCTCCATTACCCTGCCCACATCCTCGTGCAGATATGACCGCTCTGCCTCGTCTAATTCATGATATAGATATCTCTGGAATAGGTTATGTTGGAAACGATAAAGCGATATTCGACTTTTAGAAAGAGATTGAATACCCTGTGAAACGACCAGTTGATGTTTCTTCTCTATCTCACCAGACAGGCTCCGAATCAACTTGCGTGTGTCGCTACTTTGCACCCTGGCAACAATCTCTGCTGTGAAAGTTTCACCCTCCACACTTCCGATCTCCAGTGCTTGACGCAGCTCGTCAACTAACCGGTTGAGACGTTCTTCGATCACCCCCTCAACCCGAGTGGGAAGTTCGTTCCATGTCAACCTTGAGGAGGTTATCCAATTTCCATTAGTATCCCGCACAAGGTCGCCCCGCTCTTGCATATTCCTTAATAATTCAATCGTAAAGAGTGGATGGCCGTTGGTAAGACTGAAAAGCGAACCTCGAAAATCCTCTCCCAGTAAATTGGGTTCACTGTCGATAAATGCCTCTACAAAACCATGCATTTCCTCTTCTGGCAGCTGGTCGAGCTCGATGAAAATATCACCAAAGTACCGTTTTAATTCGTTGATCACTTTCTCGAGTGGATGACGTTCTGTTTGCCTGCCAAACGTGATTTCTTCAGGTCGATAGGTACCCAGGATCAAGATTGGATACCCCTGTATACGACGGGATAAATGAAAAAGCAATTCACACGAGGCTGTATCTGCCCAATGTAGATCGTCCAGTATTAGCACCAGGGAGTGTTTCTTTGCTATTTTACGCAAGACATTGGTATATTGTTCAAAAATATGAGCCTGGGATATATCAGCCGTCGAAAGTTTTCTATCCAGGCTGGCTTTGTCGGAACTTTTCTTAAGCTTTTCTATCCATCCCGCTTTGCCTGCAGCAAACGCTGCGGTTCTTGCTATCAGGCCTGCCCCTGGGATGAAAATACCTATCAAATCAGGTCCAAGCTCGGCAATCGCCTCTCCAGATAGACCAAGCAGTTTGCGTAAACGTAAAGCATTATCTTGAGAGATGGCACCTTGGGTGAGTTTAGCCTCAACATCGCCGGTAAGTTGTGACAGAATTTCTCGGAATGGTAGATATGGATCTCCTGCACCGGTGGTGGCATCTGCCAAACCAATCGCTGCAATCAGATCCTTATGCAGGGTGAGTGCTTGATGGGTGAAGGCATTGATCAGGGCTGTCTTACCACTACCAGAATTGCCAGTTATGAAACAGACATTACCTTGACCAGCCATTGACTTTTCCAGAGCCTGATTTAGCCGGGATAATTCGCCCTGGCGCCCTACAAAGACTGGAGATTTAGGCATATTATTTTCCTTCCATGAGGCAGGGTGCGATCCACATATACATTATAGGTTTTTTCATAACAGAATTCAACCACCAGGTTTTCTGATTCTGCTTCCCCACGATTTTTATAATGTTAATTACCGATTCGCATGCACTGAAACTGTATACTACGATCTATCATGGATTACATATATTTCCCAGATATTTTCCTGGTAAGATAAACTGGAGATAAGATGAGAAATCTTAAAAAATTCTTATTTCCTCAAAAACCTCTTGTGGGTAATTACTCACACCCCCACCCCTTTTTCCCCTCCCCCGCAAGCGGGTGAGGGG
>JBAQFX010000059.1:0-22993 GCA_049287485.1 Anaerolineales bacterium | reverse complement strand
TTGATGTTATATACCGCGTGTCTGGTTCGTTTGCTATCCATAAACTACTTATACCACAGAAAGGAGGAATGCGCCAATTCCCCATCCCCGCTTAAGCGGGAAGTACCCTTGGCGCTTAATCTATGGGCAACATGATTATAGCACAAATGTTCCAATTTACAAGGGTTTTTGAGGGGAATTAGTGCAAAAACCGCAATATTTTAAGTTTTCTAATATGGTAAGTAATCAGGTGAGTTGAAAGGGTGGATGGGGCAATGATCAATCATGGTTGGAGACTGCTTCGCTGCGCTCGCAGTGACAATTTTTTTAAATACTCGAGCAGACAAGGGCAACTTTTGGGGGAAATTGATTGACAGGAGGGATGAATTTTGCTAATCTGAATGTGGCTATGATCAAACCAGACAGGACGATTTCACCAGTGAAAGCATGAAGACGGTGAAACTATCCAGACACTGCATAGCACTGCAGGCGGGTAAAGGTCGGAGAGGGCAATGGAATGAGCACAATATGTTGTGCCCTAACAAAATCTACAGGGCGTGGTATTACGAACCCAAAGCGGCGAATTAGTCGGCTTCTTCGAGGTGGTCGTGGGCATGCACGTAGACTATGGTGGTGTTGAGCTTCTTATGACCCAGGATTTTCTGTATAGATAAGTGCCCGCTAATGCATTTTTCACGATTTTATGAGGGATACAATTAATTTACGATCCTGCAAAATTTGTGCATAAAAGTCGGATGGTATAATCACTTATCGATAGTCTTTACTAAACAGTGTAGCAAAATAGATTTCGGTATTGTTGCATATATTAAGAGACCCGTTGTGTATCCATTGAATGTATTGCGCGAAAATGGTGACGCAGTTCAACTTGAGGAAACCCTGCAATTGGGTGCGATTGCTATTCAGGAGGGCATTCGTCAGTGGCTGCAATTGCAATCCGCGTTTGAATGGCAACTACAACAGACTGCACCATTGTTTGAGCAGGAACGGCGGGCAGCACTGAAAGAGCTACAAGCCCGGCTCCAGAGATTGATCGATTGACATACCCATCATGGAGAATTTGCTTCAATCGATCTTATCACTTCAGAAGCTTCTTCTTGAGGCGGGTATACCCTCCATCGTCATTGGGGGTGTAGCGGTAGCTGCCTGGGGGGAGCCCCGGCTTACGCGAGATGTAGACCTTAAAATCCAGCTTGCCAGGCAGGAGGCACCCCGTTTATTGGAAATACTTGCACCAGGTTATACAATCCTTGTACCTGATCCCCTGGAATCATTGCGTAAACAAGCCTTGGTATTCATCCAAGATTCACTGGGAACCCGCTTAGATTTACTCCTGGCGGACACGCCCTACGATGTAATGGCTATCCAGCGGGGACGGAATGTTGAGGTGCAGCCTGGTGCTACTATTCATCTATGCAGCCCCGAGGACTTAATCGTTTACAAATTGATTTCAACCCGTCTGCGAGACCACGAAGACGTTAAAGGCGTAGTTCGACGTCAAGGCGAGTTGTTGAACGACGATTATATTATCAACTGGCTACGACAGTTCGAACAGGCATTGGATGATGCAACGCTTTTGGCTGAATATGAAGGCTTGCGCAGGGAGTATGGAGGAGAGCAACAATAAGCGGCTTTGCTCAACTGGCTGATGGATATCTAATCTAGCGGCCAAAATATAGGCTGCGATTTGCGCATTGAGCTTTAAAGCCGTGGTGGGGATGCGTACTGGATTCAACACATTAAAATCCTCGTATGGAGACCATCCCTCGTAAGTGCTCGGGACAGGCATGGTCAGCAGAGCCATAATCGCAAATAGTATTGGCGGGGAGCTGGCTGCTGTTTTTATGGTATAATGCTCCCCGCTGACTAGACCGCCCGGCGGCTAAGGCTGCCGTGCTGGAGACCTGCTAGAAGCAAATTTATATCAATTGGAGCAGATGTCATGGATAAGGAAACAAAAGTAAAAACGATGGAAACCTTCGCCCGTCATGAGGGCGATACCGGAAGCCCCGAAGTGCAGGTAGCAATTTTATCCACCCGCATTTCCGAGCTCACCGAACACCTGCGTGAGCACAAGCACGATGAGAGCTCTCGCCGCGGACTACTCAAAATGGTGGGGCAACGCCGAAGATTACTCGCCTACATCAGGCGTAATGACTACCAGCGCTATTTAGCGCTGACGGACCGGCTGAACATCCGCCGCAAATAGAAAGACCCACCCTTGAGCAGATGGGATAAAAACATTCCCATCTTCTCTTTTTTTAGATGGGACATTGGCCCTTATTAGGGAGATATTTAAACAGCCTCAGGTCGGGAATTGATGGATAGCGACAACCTAATGGTTATGGTGGTTTTTACAAACCACATCAAACAGGCGGCTAGCAAATGCCGCCATTAGCTGTTGTCGATAACTCTCAGTTTCTGACCTGTAAGGCAACATTTTATAGGAGAAACTGAAAGATGAAACCTGAATCAAAAATTTACACCACGGAGGTGGGTGGCAAGCCCATCACCTTCGAAACCGGCACCCTGGCTGGTCAAGCCGGTGGCGCGGTTACCCTGCGCCTGGGCGACACGATGATCTTCGCTGCCGCCACCATGAGCCCCGACGTGCGCCTGGGGATCGATTACTTCCCCCTCACCGTCGACTATGAAGAGCGCATGTACGCCGGCGGGCGCATCCCCGGCTCGTTCTTCCGCCGCGAAGGACGCCCCTCCGAAGAGGCCATCCTCATCGCCCGCCTCACCGATCGCCCCTTGCGACCGCTCTTCCCCAAGGACCTGCGCAATGACGTGCAGGTGATCCTGTACTCCTTCTCGGTGGACGGCGAGAACCCGATCGACATCCTCTCGATCAACGCCGCCTCGACCGCCTTGATGATCTCAGACGTCCCCTGGGGTGGCCCGGTAGCAGCCGTGCGCATCGGTCGCATCCAGGGCGAATTCAAAGTCAACCCAACTTCTACCGAGCAGGATGCTTCCGATCTTGACTTGCGCATCGCCGGCACGCGCGACGCCATCCTGATGGTCGAATGCGGTGCTCAGGAAGTGCCTGAAGACGTGATGGTGGAGGCCTTGAATTTCGGTCACCAATCCATCCAGCCACTGATCGACATCCAGGAACAGATGCGAGCAGAGCTCGGCAAACCCAAACAAGAATACCCGCCCTTCGACCTGGCTGAAGCCATCCAAAGCCCGGTGAACGAGCGGGTGACTGCCCGCCTGATGGATGCCTTAGATGCCCCACATACCAGGGCGGAGCTGAATACCGCCATCTCCACATTACAGAAGGAAATCGTGGCAGAGCTAACCGCTCAGGACGCAGACCTTGCTCCGAGCGTGATCGAAGCCTTCGATGAGACCCTGAAGAGCGTGGTGCGCAAGCGTATCCTTGAGCGCAAGTTACGCCCCGATGAGCGTGGCCTGACCGATATCCGCCCCATCTGGGCAGAGGTTGGCATCAGTCCCAGGGCACATGGCTCTGGATTGTTCACCCGTGGCGAGACCCAGGTGCTCACCCTGGCGACTCTTGGCACACCGCGTGATGCCCAGGAGATCGATAGCCTGACTGGCACGGAAGCCAAGCGCTACATGCACCACTATAATTTCCCCCCCTTCTCCACCGGCGAGGTGCGCCCCTTACGGGGTTCATCCCGACGTGAGGTGGGTCATGGTGCCCTGGCCGAACGCGCGCTCTTACCTGTCATCCCTCCTGAATCCGCCTTCCCCTACACCTTGCGTCTGGTATCCGAGGTGCTTTCCTCCAATGGCTCCACCTCCATGGCCTCCGTATGTGGTTCCACCCTGGCGCTGATGGATACCGGTGTACCCATCAAGGCCCCCGTGGCCGGCATTGCCATGGGCCTGATCAAAGAAGGCGACCAGTATTCCATCCTGACCGATATCCAGGGCATGGAAGACCACCTGGGCGACATGGACTTCAAAGTCGCCGGTACCCGAGATGGCATCACCGCCTTGCAGATGGACATCAAGATCAAAGGCATCACCTCGGAGATCATGTCTAAAGCCCTCGAGCAAGCACGGGTGGCACGGTTGTTCATCCTGGATAAAATCCTGGAAGTCATCCCCGAGCCACGCCAGGAGCTCAAGAGCTTTGCCCCGCGCATCACCGTCTTGCATATCCCCTCCGATAAAATCGGGGCGGTGATTGGCCCGGGTGGCAAGATCATCCGCAATATACAGGATGAAACCGGGGTCAAGATCGATATCGAGGAAGATGGCACGGTTTACATTGCCGCAACCGATGGCCCGGCAGCCGAACGAGCACGTGAGATGGTCGAGGAGATCACCGAAGTGCCCGTGGTAGGGCGAATTTACACCGGCAGGGTGGTACGCACCACCGACTTCGGTGCATTCGTCGAGATCCTGCCCAACCAGGATGGTCTGGTGCATATTTCCCAACTGGATAGCGAGCGGGTAAACAAGGTGGAAGATGTGGTCTCGGTGGGCGACGAGATCACCGTGATGATCACCAACATCGATGACGCTGGCAAGATCAGGCTGTCACGCCAGGCAGTTTTGGAGGGTTGGTCCCTGGAAGAAGCCCTGACGCACGATCGTCCGTCTGGCAACCGCTCAGGTGGCTCGCGCAGTGGTGGCGGAGACAGGCATCGCTACGACCGCAACGTTGGCAATCGCGATCGGCGCGATCGACGCGATCGAAAATAATAACCACAAGCCCGTTTTCTTGATGAAAACGGGCTTTTTATTTATGCTAAAATCAAATCCATGGCAGCCAGGTTTTCCACCACCGAGTACCGTTACCCAGACGAATACCTCATCCTGGTGGCAACTATCGTGGTGGTGTTGCTGGTGATCGCCCTGACCGCCGCTGCCACGGTGTGTACCAGCGCCATTTTCGTGCCCCTGGTGGTGGTTATAGGATACCTCTCCAGCCGCAGTAAGCACCAGGGCTTGCTCCTCCAGGCGCAGCAGGTCACACCTCAGACTGTTCCCGAGATGATGAGCCTGATCCAAGAGAATTCCGCTCGTTTGCAGGTGGAAGCGGTGAATGTTTTCATCGTCCATTCCAGCCAGCTGAACGCCTACACCTTTGGCATGGATAGCCCCAAGGCCATCGTGCTCTACTCCGCCTTGTTCAAGATTATGGACCGGGATGAGATCCAGTTCATCCTGGGGCACGAGATGGGGCACGTCAAGCTCGGTCACACCTGGCTCAACACTTTGGTGGGTGGCATGGCAGGCATCCCAAGCTCGGTGGGTGCAGCAGCTATCATGGAGCTGGCTTTTCGCTGGTGGAACCGGGCTTGCGAGTACTCGGCTGACCGGGCAGGGGTGCTGGCCTGCGGGAAACCCACCAAGGCAATCTCGGCGCTGGTCAAGCTGCAGGTTGGCCCTGCCGCACTGACCCAGGCCGGGATACAAGCCGCCATCCAGCATCTTGAACGTGATGATGACGATATCATGCAGAACCTGGAAGAACTGTTGGGCACCCACCCCATGATCGCCAAGCGGGTGGAACAAATCCGCCAATTTGCCAGCACCCAGCAATATCGCAGCCTGCAATCCAGGATGGACCAAAACATGGTTAGATAAGTGATACTTTAAGAAGTTTGAGAAGCATGGACCTGATTGAATTTGCCCAACGCATGCCCAAAGCTGAGCTGCACGTGCACCTGGAAGGCTCGATCCTGCCACGCACCCTGATCAAGTTGGCCCGGCGCAACCACATCAGTCTGCCCGCTGAAGATGAAGCCGGGTTGAAGAAAACCTACCAGTTCAAAGACTTCAACCAGTTCCTGGATACCTACATGATGATCACCAGCTGCCTGCGCACCGTGGATGACTACCGGCTGGTCGCCTACGAATATGGTGGTGAGTGCGCCAGGCAAAATATCCGCTACGCCGAGGTGACCTTCACCATCCTGACCAATAGCAGGATGACCGGCCTGCCCTGGCAGGACATCCTGGGCGGTTTGAACACCGGGCGGGAACAGGCACACCAGGAATTCGGCGTGTGTTGGCAATGGGTGTTCGACATCGTACGCAACCTTCCCGAAACGCAGGCAGAGGTGCTGGAAATTGCCCTGGCGGCGCGGGATATGGGCGTGGTGGCCCTCGGCCTGGGTGGGACGGAAGCGGGCTTCCCTCCCGAGCTGTTCGCAGACACGTTCCGCTGGGCGGAAAAGGAACACCTGCACCGGGTGCCCCACGCAGGGGAGATCTGCGGGCCAAAAAGTGTATGGTCGGCGATTAAATTGTTGCATGCCGAGCGGATCGGGCACGGGGTACGCAGCATCGAGGACCCGACCCTGGTCGAATACCTGCGCACAATGTCCCTGCCCCTGGAAGTCTGCCCGACCAGCAACGTACGCCTGAAGGTATATCCCGACTATGCGCAACACCCTCTGCGTAAATTATGGGATGCAGGTTTGCTATTGACCATCGGATCGGACGACCCACCCATATTCGGCACAGACCTGAACCAGGAGTACCAGAGTTTGGTAAAATACTATCATTTCAGCCAGGCTGAGCTGGAACAGCTCAGCCTGAACGGCCTACAGTCTGGCTTCCTCAGCCAGGGAGATAAGCAGAGACTGGTCAGAGAATTCCAGGATGAATTCAAACGGTTATCCACATGATCACGGTGAGGTGCATATGACAACAGAACTCGAGGCGTATAGAAAATTAGCCCAACGGCTGGACAACCTGCCCAACGGTTTCCCGCCCACGGATGATGGCGCAGAACTGCGCGTGTTGGCAGCCTTATTTTCCCCCGAGGAAGCCGGGCTGGCAGCAGAGCTACGCATCCGGCTGGAAACTGCCGAACAAATTTCCGCTCAGCTTGGGACGGATTACCAGACAACCCGTGACAGGCTGAAGAGCATGACCAGGAGAGGCCTGATACGGGCCGGTAAGGCTGCAGATGGATTCGGCTATGGATTGCTGCCCTTCGTGGTGGGGATCTACGAGAACCAGCTGGGGAACTTCACCAAGGAATTGGCCCAGCTATTCGAAGATTACTACCAACAGTCATTTACCCAGGCCTTAAAGGTCCAACCTGCCATCCACCGTGTGGTGCCAGTCAACGAGAGCATCAAGATGAACATGCAGGTAGCCCCATATGAGTCAGCCACAGGGATCATCGAAGCCGCCCAATCCTGGGGAGTGATGGATTGCATCTGTCGCCTGCAAGCCGCATTCGTGGGCAAGGAATGCAAGCACCCGGTGGATGTTTGCATGGTCTTCAGCCCCAAACCCGACGCATTCGCCGATTCGAGCGAGGTCAAGGCACTGAACAAAGAAGGCGCCTACGCCACCCTCAAGCGCGCCGATGAGGCCGGCCTGGTGCACTGCGTAAGCAATAACCAGCAGGGCGATTACTACATCTGCAACTGCTGTACCTGCGCCTGTGGCGTCTTGCGGGGCATGGCCGAGCAAGGCATCGCCAACGTGGTCGCCAGCTCAGCCTTCGTTAACACGGTGGATGAAGGCACCTGCACAGCTTGCGGCTTGTGCGTCGAGTACTGCCAGTTCGACGCCTTGAGCGTGACTGGTATGGCGCAGGTGAACCGCACGAAATGCGTGGGCTGCGGAGTGTGCGTCAATGCTTGCCAGGATGGCGCTTTGATCTTGGTGCGCCGCCCGGAGGAAGAGATCAAACCCGTGCCAGCCAGCATGGTGGAATGGGGCTTACAACGCGCCCAGGAACGTGGTATCGACTTAATCGCGATTTTATGAGAAAACTGGAGGGATTACTATTCCATCTGGATCGATCAGTGATCCTGGGTGGGTAGATAGGGCATCTGAGGGCCAGGAATCCCTAAACACTCTGAAAGGGCGGCGCGCATGGCAGTGCGGTCGTCCCACGGGTACTCTACCTCCCCAAAACACATGGATTGTTCGTGACCCTTACCGCAGGCAATAACGATGTCGCCAGGTCTCGCCAGCGAGATGGCAAAACGCATTGCCTCCCCGCGATCTGGGATACGCCAGTAGTTCTGTCCTTCGATGCCATCCTGCTCGTTTGCGCCTGCAGCCATCTCTGCCAGGATGTCATCCAACACCTCGGTACGGGGATCCTCAGCGGTCAGGATGGTCAGATCAGCCAGCTTCAACGAGGTCTCTGCCATCATCCTGCGTTTCTGGCGGTCACGCAACCCGGCCGAGCCGAAAACAGCAATCAGCCTTCCTGGTGAAAATTGTCGGGCTGTCTGCAGCGCCTTTTCAAGTGCGTTAGGCGTATGGGCAAAGTCAACCATCGCAATAAAGTCTTGCCCGAGTTCGATCCTTTCCATCCTTCCTGAGACAATGCTTAATGAAGAAATACCCTTTCGAGCTGCATCTGGTGGAATATCCAGGGTAAACACGGTAGCAGAAATAGCCGCCAGGCAATTGGAGATGTTGAAATCGCCCACCAGCAGACTGTGTACTGGGAATTCCTGGCCCAATCCTTTTACCATGAAGCTCAGGCCCTCAGCCTTGCGTTCGATATTATCTACTCTGACCTGGGCATCAGGGTGAAATCCATAAGTCAACCCAGAACCTGTAGAAAACTGAGAAAGGTAATCGAAAGAAGCATCATCTCGATTCAAGATGGCTCTCCTGGGGTTACCCTGTACCTTGGGAAGAGTTGAGCCCAGGCTTTCAAACAGGCGAGCTTTGGCAGAGCGATACGCTTCGTAGGAGCCGTGGTAGTCCAGATGCTCGTGGGTGATATTGGTGACCACCGCCACATCGAATTCGCAGTCATCTGCCCGATATTGGGCCAATCCATGCGAGGTCACTTCAAGCACAGCATGGGTAACCCCATCTGCGACCATTTGAGCGAGATACCGTTGTACATCGGGGGCATCCGGTGTGGTCACGTGAAAGCCCGTGTCCAAAACCTGGTCACCGATCACCGCATTGATGGTAGATATCATCCCAGTCTTGATTCCCGCGCTAAGCAAGACCTGGTAGATCAAATTGGTGGTGGTGGTCTTACCATCGGTACCCGTCACGCCAATCATGGTCAATCTACGGGCGGGGAATCCGTAGAAAGCGGCAGCGAGGTGGGGCAATGCCATGCGGCTATCCTCCACCTGCAGGTAAGGAACGGTCAGATCCCGTATTTCTCTTGTGCCCACAATTGCCACAGCGCCACGTTCAAGCGCAGCCGGGATATAGTTGTGACCATCCGTGGTGCCACCCACCATGGCGATAAATAGGTATCCAGGTTGAACTAACCTCGAATCCAATACCAACCCACTGACCTCAACGTCCCCATTCGTCAGCTGGTAAGCATACGGAAAACCCTGGATAAGCTCAGTTAGCTTCATAGGTTACTAATCAAAACGCCCAGGGGAAATACCCAGGGCGTTTCCTTATGATGATTTCACGCTGAACCAGCCACAGAGCACTAACCTCCATCAACCAACCCAGCCTGAATAACAAAGAGGTCTTTTCAGGAGATGGATTGGCGTAATGATTCCAACTGGCCAGCTACGGATGCATCTAATACCTTACCTCCTACGCGAATAACCAGGCCACCCAGGATATTGGGATCAACCCGGAAGGATACGATGGATTGGTTGCCTACTTTTGAGAGGAGTTCTTGCTTCACAGCATCCATCTCGCTCGATGAAAGCGGCAATGCACTGGTCACCTCGGCCGAGGAACCACTCAGGTTGGCTCCTTCTAGCACGACCACATTCCCGGATCTTACACCAGAGAAAAACTCATCAATCAAAGCGTGTTGACGTTTTTCATCCAGAGATTCACCCACCAATTTTTGAGCAGCTGCGATAGCTAATGCAGCTATCTGCGTACGTAGATCTCCGAGCATCCGGTCACGTTCAGCCTGTACTTCCGTCAACGCTGCTTCACGTGCTTTGGCTGCATCGGCTTCTGCAGCCGCTCGAATATCCAAAGCAGCAGCTTCAGCACGATCCGTAGAATCACGTACTACCTGATTGGCTTTATTCTGGGCTTCCGCGATGATTTTGGCAGCATCCTGTTCCGCATTTGCCCGGGCTTCACTGGCGATACGAGCATCTTCCAAACCCTGAGCAATCTTCTGCTTACGAGTACTCATCATTTTTAAAATCGGTTTATAAGCCCAGGCATAAAGCAGAACGCACAGGATGGCGAAATTAAAAATCTGGAATAGCAAGAAACCTAAACTAACACCAAGTTTTTCCATGGTTAACTAATCTCCAGACTGATTTAGGCAACAAAGATCAGGATCACGGCGACAACTAACGCATAAATAGCAACCGCTTCAGCAAATGCCATCCCCAGGATCATATTGGTCTGGATAATACCGGCGGCATCAGGATTGCGTCCCATGGCTTGAACACCACCTGATGCGGCGAGACCTACCCCGACACCAGCACCAATCGCACCAATCATAGCCATGCCTGCACCTAACAATCTCAATGCGTTCACAAAAGCAACTGGATCATTCATTTCATGATACTCCTTATTTTGAAAATCTCTATTAATAATTAGTGTTCAGCGTGATGACCAACCGTGGCACTACTGATGAAAATTGTAGCTAACAAAAAGAATACATATGCCTGAATGGCGCCGAAAAAGATTTCGAATATGTATAGCCCGGGGGGTATCAAAACGGGTATCATTGCGCCAAGGATAGACAAGAGAATTACTCCGGCAAAAATATTCCCAAATAAACGGAAGGCAAATGAAATGATTTTTGCAATCTCGAGAATAATCTCAAGAATACCCACCACAAAGTTAATCAACCCGAATATACCACCCGAAATCAATTGATTTACTGGAAAGAACTTGGAAAAATAGCCGGGACCTAAAGCCCAGGCTCCATACACTTGAACTAATACCATAGTAGCGAGCGCTAAACCTAATGTGAAATTTAGATCGGTGGAACTGCCGCGCAGGAAGGGGATGATCTCACAGGAAGTACAGAGCGTTTCCTCAGCATGGGAGGTTTCGCCTTCCATCGGGATTGCTCCATCCGCTGAGGCAGCCACTTCGATGGGTTGACTTTTATCCACCGAGTAGACTTCCAGCTTACCAACCTGGAAGATCTTTACCGGGGCGTAACCCTTGCCCGTTATGGTCTGCTCAATCAACCCTATGCTTTCAAAGCCAGGGACAAGCTTGATCATATTGGCAAGTAGGATAAGTAAAAAGATGGTGGCAGGGATGGGGAAGATGCGGGTAGCCCATTTCCCGGCTGCACTTTCAACACTGTTCCACATGAACTCAAAAATTGCTTCGAAAATATTATAGAACCCCGTGGGCACCAGTTTTCCACTCTTAATAAACCTGTAAACACCCAGTGCCATGACAATCAAGATCAAGTCGACCAATAACGTCGCAAGAATCGAGTTGGTTATCTGAAAGCTACCGATATGCAGGCCAGTATTCTCTGCGGGCATTACAACCGGTGGGCTTACTGGTTTTAAAACTGATGGCCCCATAAAGGCTGTGTAAACTCCAACTGCAATTAATGCGAGGATGATCCAGCGTTTGACTGGGATTCGCTTCTTAGGTTTTACTTCATTCACGCTTATCTTCCTCCTCCGTTCGATTTGGCTGTTCAGCAGCCGGTTTATCAGGTGTAACGCTTCTGACAGCACGCATCGCCAAGCGATATGTGATAAAGAGCGAAAGGGGTGCAGATCCTAGTGTTAATATTAATGTAAAAACTGGCTTAGTACCAAATAACTTATCTATCCCAATCCCTGCAAATAATGCTGCGAATACAATGATGAGCGTCGCACACCCTATCTGACCACCAACGGTATATACGACCAGATTTGGCCCACTTTGAGGTTTTTTGGGTGGCTCAGAAGGTTGAGTGCTTATACTCATAGCGGGCAGATTTTATCATAATGACATTCCTGCCGTCAACACCAACCAAGATATTCATCTAAAATCTAATCCATCAAGACCTCAGCTTAGAATAATGCTGAAGCGATCTGCGTAGATAAGTTGAACCATGGACCAAAAATAGTCCCAACCAGGATGATGCCAAAGATCAAGATGGACAAGGCGATCGTATATGGTCGAGAAATGTTCAGTGGTTGATCTTCGTCATCTGAACGGAAAAGGTAAACGTATTTTAATACCGTGAGGTAATAGTACAGACCCACGATGGAATTAAGCACCCCCACGTAAGCCAACCAGATCAAACCTACCTTCACAGCAGCTGCAAATACGAAGATTTTGGCGACAAACCCTGCCAATGGGGGCATCCCAGCCAGAGATAAAAACGTAACCAGCATCGCCAGTGCCAGCCAGGGTTTTCGACGGCTCAAGCCAGAATATGCTGATATCTCATCCGATCCGACCGCCTTTGAAAATGTCATCACAATACCAAAAGCAGCCAGGTTGGTGATCAGATAGGCGATCAGGTAAAAGACCACACTTGCCAAGCCTAATTGTGATATGGCGACAACACCGATCAGGATATAGCCAGCATGTGCGATGGATGAATAAGCCAACAGGCGCTTGATGTTTTTCTGCGCCAGAGCCAGGACATTCCCGACCGTCATGGTTAGCACTGAAACGATAGCGAGCAGATTGATCCAATCCGGTGAGGCCGAGGGAGTAAAAATAGCCACCAAAACGCGTAAAATAACCACAAATCCCGCAGCCTTAGATGCAGTGGAGAGAAACCCAGCTATTGGGGTAGGTGCACCTTCATACACATCCGGCGCCCAAAAATGCAAAGGAAAGGCAGAGATCTTGAATCCAAAGCCAACTAAAATCAGGAGCAGGCTCCCGATGATTGCTATCTTCGGAAATTCCGGGTTGTAAAAACTGAGGGCAATCTGGTAGATATTCGTGTGGCCGGTAAAACCATATAACAGGCTGAAGCCATATAACATAATCGTCGAGGTTGCCGCACCAAATAAAAGATATTTAAAACCGGATTCGGTGGATTTATCATCGCGGGTCATAAAGCCGGCAAGAATATACAATGGTATTGAGGTGGTTTCAATAGCGAGATAGAGCATGATGATATCTGCCGCAGAAGCCATCAGACTCATGCCCAGGGTGGAGATCAGCATTAATACGTAGAACTCACCTTTACGTCCCACTCCCTCCATATCCATGGCGAATAAAGCCGTAATTGCAGCTGCAAACATAAATAAAAGGTTGAATGCAAAACTTAACCAATCCTGACGGATCATACCGCCAAAGATCAAGCGACCTTCTGCTGGTGGGATTGCCACAAAGAAGCTGATCACCATAATCAAAAGTAATCCACCTGCCGTTAACCAACCGAGCATCCTCTTCGTTGCGGGCTTCCAGATCGCATCGAAAGCCATGATCATCCCCGCTAAAACAACCAGCAAAATTTCAGGAAAAATCGCTAAAAACATCATCGGTTCGAAGCCTTGTATGACCATTTATGCGCCTCCGAACAGACTCAGGATACGGTCGACGCCAGAAGAAACCAGGTTGCTCATGATGGATGGATAGACACCGATGGTAATCATAATCATACATAATAAGGTTAACGCTAGCTTATCCTTAAAGGTGACATCTCCGATATGATGTTCGAACTCTTCCGACATAGGGCCGAAGAAGACCCGCCCAATGATTCGGATGATATAGGATGCCGTTATGACGATGGATATGGAAGCAATGATGGCGATGATCGGTCTGACCTGCCACACCCCCATGAATATGGGGAATTCGGCCACAAAACCTGAGAGACCCGGCATGCCCATGGAAACCAGACCGCCGATAATGAAAGCAATTGCCACCCAGGGCATCTTCTTGGAAAAGCCTCCCAATTCACCGATCTCTCGGGTGTGAGCACGATCGTATACCATACCAACGACAGCAAAGAAGAGAGCTGTCATGACTCCATGAGAGAACATTTGCATACCAGCGCCGGTTAAACCATCTTTATTCAACGTGGCAAAACCCAGCATGACCAGTCCCATATGAGATACGGAGGAGAAGCCGATGACATATTTAAAGTCGGTCTGCACCATAGCAATAAAGGCGCCATAAACCACATTAACTAGCGCCAATATTAAAATCAACCAGCGCCAGTGCTCCGCACCGACCGGTAAGAGCATGATCCCCACCCGTAGAGCAGCAAAAGCACCTAATTTCATCAGAACGCCAGCATGGAACATGGAAACAGCCGTAGGTGCTGCAACGTGTCCATCTGGGCTCCAGTTATGGAATGGGAAGATACCTCCAAGGACGGCGAAACCAAAGAAAACAAATGGAAACCAAAATATTTGGAAACCCTCGGAAAAATTGGCATGAGAGAGCTGGATCATATCGAAAGTATTCAAGCCCGATCTGAAATACATTGCCAGCCCTCCAACCAGGGATACAACAGAACCGATGAACAAATAGAGGGTGAGTTTCATGGCTGCATATTCACGGGTCTTAATCCATCCCCAGATAGAGATTAACAAGTACATGGGGAAGACCGCTATTTCATAGAAGAAGAATAGCATGAACAGGTCTTGGGCGACGAAAACGCCAAAAACACCACTGGCTAAAATGAATAGAAAAGCAAAAAATTCGCGCGGGCGATCATCGATGCCCCAGGATATCAATACGCCGGTGAACATGACTACCCCGGTGAGTAAAACCAGTGGCGCGTTCATGCCATCCACACCTACAAAATATGATATCCCTAACTGAGGCAGCCAGTTATATCTTTCGGTAAACTGGTAGCCGCCAGCAGAGATATCGTAATTAAAATATACCCAGGTGGAAAGGAGAAGAGCAAAAGTAGCTGCAGTTAAGGCAATGTAACGCACAACATTCTTGCGGTCACCTGGCATCAGCAAGATGATCATTCCCGCGACGATGGGCGTGAGGACAATGACGCTAAGAACAGGAAAATGCATGGTTCACCTCAAAAGCAGGTTACTCAATACAGAATCAAGCAATTCGCATATACTCATACCACTACCCTTTAAACAAAACCTGCATAGCAGAGTTAATGACACCTAAAATCCAGGCTGGCCACACTCCGATCCATAACATTAAGAACATCAATGGGCTGACGACAATGATTTCCCGTATATTTATTTCGGTGATATGCCCAATCCAATGCTCGTTTGTAGGACCATGCAATACTTTCTTTATTCCTTTGAGGATATATGCTCCGGTGAAGAACAAGCCGATCATGGAAAGGGCAGTAAATAATGTAAATATTGGCCAGGAGCCTCGCACGACCAGAAATTCGGATACAAAGCCATTTAATCCCGGTAAGCCCAGGGAAGCCATAGAGGTGAACATCAGAATGCCGCCATAAACCGGGATTAACGGGAACAAGCCACCAAAATCATTCAGGTTACGGGTGTGGGCCCTCTCATAAATCACTCCTACTAAAAAGAACATGCCTGCAGCCGATAAACCATGGTTAAACATTTGCAAGACCGCACCATTGAGAGCAAGAACAGCGTCTTTGGTACCTGCAGCAAATGCTGCAGCTGCAATACCCAAGACGACGAATCCCATGTGATTCACTGAAGAATATGCAACCAAACGCTTGAAATCATCCTGTCCATAAGCGGCTAAGGCACCAAAGATGATCCCCATGACAGCCAGGAACGCCAAAGCACCCGCGTATCGGTGTGCTTCCTGTGGGTAGAGAGGCAGGACCAGGCGCAAGAAACCATATACACCAAGCTTCAGGAGCACCCCGGCCAGGATCATTGATCCTGCTGTGGGGGCTTCAGTGTGAGCATCTGGCAGCCAGGTATGGACTGGCCAGACCGGAACCTTGATAGCAAATGCGATCACAAAAGCCCAGAAAGCTATCGCTTTCACTGTTTCCAATGATAGGTTTAAAGGTATATTTGCTAATCGAGTGACCGTTGGAAACAGGGTGAACAATTCTGTAAGATCAAATGTATCAAATGAAGCTCCGATCATTTGAATGGCGAGAAGCAAACCCAAGGATCCCGCCATGGTGTAAATCATAAATTTGAATGAAGCGTACGTGCGAGCAGACACCTTACGCCCACCCCATATCTCTCGTTCACCTTTCTCACTACCCCATTGATTGATCAGGAAATACATCGGTACCAGGCCAACTTCCCAAAATACGAAAAATAGCAGCAGGTCAAGCGACAAGAAAACCCCAAGCATACCGGTTTCCAGTAATAAAAACAGGATCATATATGGCTTGATACGTTCGTCGACACTGAAGGAAGCGAGGATGGCAACCGGAGTGAGCAGGGTGGTCAATAACACCATGGTCAGTGAAAGGCCATCGACGCCCAGGTGATAGGAAGAACGAATTGCACCATACCAAAGGCTTTGTATTTCAAATTGGAATCCAGGGGTATTCACCTTGAATGTGAGCCACAAAAATATAGAGAAGCCAAAAGGTATCAGACTACCAATTAATGCCACCCACCTGAGCAGTTTTTTCTCACCCTGAGGCAGGAATAGAAGTACCAAAGCCACCAGCGTCGGTGTAAATAAAATCAATGACAAGATATTATTGGTGACGAAACCCATCATTCACTCCTGATTCTCTGCCATATCATCCAGGTAGAGTATGATCCTCAATGTTGTATCAATGCAAACAAAACATAAAACATCGCACCAAAGGCCAGTACCAACGCCATGAGCAGATACTGCTGGACCCTTCCAGTTTGGATGACCTTGATCGTACGACCGACTTTTTTAATACCCTCACCAACAAAATCGCCGAAGCCATTCACAATGGGTTTATCGAAATAATTGCGGAGAACATGACCCACATTGGAAGCAATACGGGCAACAAAATGGAGGATGCCATCAATGATGCCTCTATCGAGGATTTGATTGGTAAAATTATCCGCCAGCCAGTAAGCAGGCCTGACAAAGATCAAATCATACAGCTCATCAAAGTAATATTTATTCTTGATCAATGTATAGATTGGTCCAAGAGCTGACTTCATGGGGTCTTCTGCGCCAGCTTTTTGATTTCGATAAACCAGCCAACCAAGAGTTAACCCAGACAATGAGACAACTAAGGAAACAATCAGTGGCCAGGCGTTGAACGGCAGAGTCTCTGGAATCTCGATGAGCGTCGATCCAACAAATTCGTGGATAAAGTTGGGTAATATTCCGCCGATCACCGGGAATGTCTCAGATATTCCTGCCCAGCCGAAGGAAAGTGCAAAAACAGCCAGGACAATCAAAGACAGGGTCATAGTCCAGTGCGTTTCCTGTGCATGATGAGCTGATTCCGTGCGAGGTTGACCCAGGAAAGTCAATGTGATTTGGCGCATGGTATAAAAAGCAGTGATAAAGGCAGCCAATGATAAGGTGATGAATACTACCCAATGTCCTTTACCAAAGGCCTCGGAAAGGATCTCGTCTTTGGACCAAAAGCCAGAGGTAATAAACGGGAAACCTGAAAGGGCAAAACCGCCCACCAGGAAGGTCCAAAAAGTAATGGGCATCTTCTTGCGTAATCCACCCATGTTGAACATGTCCTGTGGATCAACATGCTCGCCGGTATGAAATACTCCATGTTCAACACCATGGATCACGGAACCCGAACCGAGGAATAAAAGTGCTTTGAAGAAAGCATGGGTGAACAGGTGAAATGCCGCAGCTACATAAGCCCCAATGCCCAATGCTGCCACCATATATCCAAGCTGTGAAATGGTTGAATATGCCAGGACACGTTTAATATCATTTTGTGCAACGGCAATGGTCGCGGAAAATATCGCAGTCAATGTCCCGATGATCGTGATCACACTCATGGTAGGAGTCAGGTGACCGGCTTCACTACCAACCGTGAGCAATGGGAACATACGCACGATCATATATACGCCTGCGGAAACCATGGTGGCGGCATGGATCATGGCTGAAACGGGGGTAGGGCCTTCCATGGCATCCGGTAACCACACATGCAAAGGCCACTGAGCTGATTTGCCGATCGTACCCATAAATAGCAGGATGCCGATCATCCCCGCCGCAGAAAGACCCAAAAAACCGCCAATTGCAGGGGTCGATCCTAACCTCGCCAAGGTAGCGGGGTTGAAGATATCCGAATAGCTAAGTGAGCCGATGGATGAGTAGAGATATGCAATACCGAGCAACATCAACACATCACCCACGCGGGTAGTGAGGAAGGCTTTAATCATGGCTGCCCTGGCAGAAGGTTTCTGGTACCAGAAACCAATCAGCAAGTAAGAGCATAAACCCATGATTTCCCAACCGATAAATAATGTCAACAGATTGTCCGAAACAACCAGGGTGTACATCCCAAAGGCAAAAAGGCCGATAAAGGCAAAAAAGCGGGAGTACATCGGTTCAATCGATGGAACTGTATGCTGATGTCCATATTCATCGGTGATGGTAGCTCCGTGAGGTTGTAGACCAGGCTTGTCATGCTCACCAGGAGGTTGACCATAATTATGGTAGCCTATGCTATAGATGAAAATCATCAGTATAGTCCAGGCAACAAAAAACAGAGTCGCAGCAGAGAACGGATCGATACGTACACCAATCTTCAACCATGTATCACCGGTAGGGAGCCAGTTCAAGACAGAGACAAATGGATGGGAACCAAAATGCTCCGTCCTAATGGCGAGGAAAAAGATGACCATACTTCCCAGCCAGGATAACAATGCTGCTCCAACAGCAAGATAGTGGCTGAGCGCTTTATTCCGATTGGTAAAAAGAACGATGAGAAAAAATGCTAATAA
Source organism: Anaerolineales bacterium (assembly GCA_049287485.1). Taxonomy (GTDB): domain Bacteria; phylum Chloroflexota; class Anaerolineae; order Anaerolineales; family UBA4823; genus FEB-25. The sequence goes on along the minus strand of JBAQFX010000059.1, from coordinate 4,349 downwards.
TGGAGGAAATGGGAGAAGCCAAATGATGATGGTCGGCATAACTATCCTTTCTGACTACCACTTCAGCAGATTCATATCATCAGCGACGACAGAGTTACGGCGGCGATAAATCGAAATAATCAAGGCAAGGCCCACCGCCACTTCGGCGGCTGCGACGGCAAAAACGATGATCGCAAATGCCTGCCCTGCAATGCCATCCGAGGAGAGGTAGCGCCAGAAGGAAATTAGATTGATGTTGATCGAATTTAGCATCAACTCGATTCCCATCAAAATGGCAATGGCATTTCTACGGACCAAAACTCCATATAATCCGATACAAAATAGGAGTGCAGCAAATATCAAATACCATGATAGTGGGATCATGACCTCTTTTCTCCAGCCACAAATATGGCGCCGATCATACCAGCTACCAACAATATCGATGCTAACTCAAATGGCAACACGTAATGATCGGGTGAAACCAAGGCTATACCAAGCTGATTAATCCTTCCGGAGGCATTGAGTAGATCGGGAGCAGTTGTATTGAAACCCTGCCAATTCACTAAAATCAGAGCAATTCCTGCGAATAATAATAAAGCAATCAATGCACCCAGCCACCAACTCGGATTGGTTTGAGGACCTGTGTCCTGCATCACTCGCCTGGTTAGCATGGAAGCAAAGATGAACAGGATGGCTATAGCCCCAATATAGACGATCACCTGGATCACGGCGAAAAATCCAGCATCCAATAGAACGTAGAAAATAGCTACTCCAAATAAAGTTAAAATTAGCCACAATGCCGAATGAATGAGATTGCGGCTGGTTACAACCGATAATCCTGCTACAAGTGTAACCACCGCTACGATGATGAAAATAATTTGCTCAGCTGTCATAGTCGCTTACTCCAATTTACGAAATCACCGAAGCGGGTGGCTCAGGAGCTACTGCTAACGGGCGTGGTGTTCCAACCACCCGAATCCCTTTAATCGGATGGGATTTTAAGAGCTGAACAGTGATCAATATAATGATTATGTTAGCCAAAAGATGAACACCCGCCCGAAGCCAGGGGATCAGACTTTCAGTTATATAAATCCCTGGAATGACAAGATAAAACACCTTATCCAGAATGGCGGTGATAATCAGTAACACCAAGGCCAGGGGTGTAAGAAACTTCCAATTGAAATTTAACATTTGATCAATCCGCAAGCGAGGCATCGAGATCCTGATCAGAACGACAACAAAATAAACGATAAAGGTTTTGATAAAAAACCAGATGACACCTAGAATAGGAATTTGTTCAGCCCAGGGTCCTCGCCAACCACCCAGGAAAAGGGTAGCGGTGAGTGCAGATATCGTGAAGGCATGCAGGAATTCACCCACATAGAACATACCAAATTTTAGTCCTGAATACTCTGTCTGGTAACCAGCCACCAGCTCTGATTCTGCTTCAAGCAGGTCAAAGGGAGCCCGACCAGTTTCAGCCATTGAGCTAATGAAAAAGATTAGAGCAGCAATGGGAGACATCATAACAAACCAAATGCTCTGGGCGTTGACCAGCGTATTGACTCCCATGGAACGTCCTAGCAATACCGGTACCAGTAAGGCAAGTATCATCGGTACTTCATAAGAGACGATTTGTGCCACAGCTCTGAAAGCCCCCAATAATGAATACTTATTATTGGAGGACCAACCGGCCAGGATGATGCCTAAGGCGCCAATCCCACCGACAGCCACCAGGTAAAGCACACCGACATTCACATCTGTGCCAACGATGGTTTTTGCAAAGGGGATAACTGCCCAAATGAGCAAAACAGCCGATACCGATAGAATTGGAGCCAAATTATAGACAACTTTGTCTGCCCCAACAGGTGTTATATATTCTTTGGTAAAAATTTTGATCATATCAGGGAAGGTCTGGAAAATCCCCCATGGACCTACACGGTTAGGGCCAAGACGATCCTGTATGCGCCCATATAACTTTCTCTCAAGCCAGATGGTGAAAATGACCAAAGCAAATCCAAAGCTACCCACTAATCCAGCGCCAATGAACTTTAATATCAGTGTAACTGCTGCCTGAGACACTCCCCAACCGAGCAATAAGTTAGCTAACCAATTTGCAATAAAGTTTATCGGGTCGCTAATGAAATTCATCTTGCTCTCCTTCGATATATTGAGTCACGGTGAAGCAAAATTCAACAAACAAAAGGCTGAGGGAAACTTCCTTCAGCCTTTATACTTTTCCGCCTAACAAAGACTATGCCCACTCCAAACCGCCTTTTCGCCAAGCTGCTAATAATTCAACAAATAAGATAACGATGAATATTACTCCAGATAATACACCAAATAACGTGAGCTGCCCAAATGCGACTGCCCACGGAAACAAAAAAACCATTTCAACATCAAATACCAAAAAGGTTAAGGCAAAAATATAATACTGCACACGAAATTGGACCCAGGTATCACCGACGGTTTCTATACCACATTCGTAAGTTTGTGACTTTGGTACGCTTGATTTATGAGGGCCAATTAAACCAGCCAGAAAAATAGGTGCACCAGGAAATAAGGCGACAATAAGCAGAAATAAGCCAATAAAAAGCCAATCACTTTGCATCATATTTCTCCTGCAAGTGCGAATTTATTCCGGGCCTACAATGCAAATACATAAATTAAATACTTCCGCTGGTTCTGAGGATTTAACTCGATAATTTTACCATAAGACAAAACCATGTCAACTTATCGGATTTTTAGTCAGCAATTCTCAATATGAAAAATGGGGGACGAAAAGTAACCAATAAGAACAGGGTGGTATGACATATGCAATCTAAGGGAGAAAATCAAATATTCTCAAAAAGGTTGTTTCTCCCATGGATAAAGAATTATCAATCAATCGAATAATCAAAGACTTGAAGGAAAGCATTCTCAGATTTCCCGACAAACGCACTGGGAAAAACACACAGTACGAACTGGTAGATGCCGGGATGGGAGCATTTTCAGTGTTTTTTACCCAGTGTTCCTCCTTCTTGGAGTATCAAAGAGAGATGAAGTTAACCAAAGGCCACGCCAACGCAGAGAGCCTATTTGAGTTAGAAAACATACCCAGCGATAACCAAATTCGGAACCTGTTGGATCCGATTAGTCCCGAGAACTTAGAACCTACTTACCAGGGTATATTTCTATCCTTAGAAAGGACGGGAGTACTGGAAGGATTTCGTTCGTATGCGGATCATCTCCTGATTGCCATAGACGGGACGGAATACTTTTCGTCTCAGAATATTCATTGTGAAAATTGCAGCCATCGAACCTTGCAGAATGGGAAAATCAACTATTTTCACAGTGTCATTACCCCGGTGATAGTCCAGGCGAAAAACGAGCATGTGATTTCATTGGAGCCAGAATTTATTGTTCCACAGGATGGGCAGGAAAAACAGGATTGCGAAACCCGAGCGGGCAAACGTTGGCTTGAAAAACACGGCTCATTTTATGCCAAACGCAGAGCCATTATTCTGGGAGACGACTTATATAGCCGTCAACCTTTCTGTAAAGCACTCATAGAGAAGGGATTTCACTTTATTCTCGTTTGTAAACCCGATTCGCATGTCATGTTGTATGAAACTGTAGATTTCTTGGCTGCCAATGGCGTGCTGGGTACTAAATCGGTACGAAAATGGAACGGTAAGTATGGCGAAATCTGGACCTATCGATATGCCAACAAATTGCCGTTATGCGCTGATGAGGCTGCTATGGAAGTCAATTGGTGTGAAATTACCATTGCACGTGAAGATACGGGTACCCAGGTTTATAAAAATACATTTATCACCGATTTTGAGATTTCAGATACTACCGTTGAAACCATCATTCGAGATGGCCGCTCTCGCTGGAAAATCGAAAACGAAAACAATAATGTGCTCAAAACGAAAGGCTACCATCTGGAACATAATTTTGGACATGGGAGCCATTACCTGGCGGCTCTTTTATTGTCTCTCAATTTATTGGCTTTCTTATTCCATACCGTTTTGGATCTGGTGGACGAAAGGTATCGTGCCATTCGTAAGATTTTGGTAAAACGCCGAACCTTTTTTCAAGATTTAGAAGCACTATTACGTTATTTCTCTTTCAATACCTGGGATGATGTCTTCTCGTTTATGTTCAATGGCCTTGAGCTGAATTCAGGCTAATTCATTCTTCTTCTTTCTCCTATTCGTGTAACCCTGTTTTTTGTGCAGTGGTTATTTTGTGTTGCCTTTGCTGGTAATTCCATATTTCTTCATCCATCACTTCTTGGTCGTATCTTCTGCTTTTTTGTTTTTCATTCCATCTTTTCTTTTCTCGCATCAACCTTATCTTATCATATTGAGAATTGCTGATTTTTA
>JBAQFX010000058.1:0-1850 GCA_049287485.1 Anaerolineales bacterium | reverse complement strand
ATCTAACCTATCTGTTTCATCTGCTGGGAATCATCCCCAAAAAAAAGCCCACCTTGGGGACAAGGTGGGCTACCATAAACCCTATGAAAAGCTTACTTTTTATCAATATTATCGATTATGGACCCTTCCCTATAATCCACCAATTTGAGCCATTGCTAATCAGGGTTATCCAATAGTATGCAGCAGGTAGACTATATGTAGATGCACCATCTATTGTTTGTGAACCATAAGGATCAATAATAACGTCAATCAGTCCGGTTGCTTGCTTTATAGTGTAAATTCTTCCTGGTATGGAAGTTGCGTTAGGCAAATAAATGTAGATGTCAGAAAGACCACCACCTGCTGCTATGACACAATCAGAGCTGGTGGCAGTATAGTTGCTGGTCACATATTTATAACTTACTGCCACAGAGCCATTGACGTGTAACTTCGAATTTGGATTTGCCGTCCCGATGCCCGCATTGCCCTGTTGGGCAATCAAAACATCTCCACCATAAAAGTTTAGATAAAGGTCAGATGAACTGCTACCGTTTCTACCGTGAATTTCATTATTATCAAGTGTCACATGGGTGCTTGAACTGTTTCCAATATTCACAATTCCATCTGAGCTACCGCTGATGTTCCGTGTACCATAAACATCCAGGACAGCATCCGGGCTGGTCGTCCGGATGCCAACATCACCTGTATTGGTCACTATCATCCTGTTCGTGGCATTTGTCTGCAGATTAATAGCTTTATCGTCCTCTGTACCTATAAATAGATCACCGGTGTTTGCCTTCCTGATCCGGACCTTGGTTACCCTTCCAAATTTGAAGTCTAACACATCCTGAGTCGCAGGACCCGTACCGTTGTCTATGGCGATGGTAGCGGAATTGAAGTTGGTGTTGTCGTAGTAGACTTCAAGTTTAGCAGCCGGACTTGTGGTACCAACGCCGATGTTGCTGCCAGATTGATAAATTGCAGAATTCCCAATCGCAGTGCTGGAAGTGAATTTGGGAACATAGCCTGCCGTACCACTTCCACCGATCTCTCCTGTTGCTCCTGCCTGCCAGGTCCCTACTCCCGAACCGTCCGAGGTCAAAACATAACCCGCAGAGGCGCCCGAAGCCATCTTGAACCCTGACATCTTAACCGTACCCGCAACATCTAACTTCTCTGCTGGTGGCGCTGCCCCAATGCCAACATTGCCAGATACTGTCGAATAAATATTATCGCCTGAGACTGTCCAGTCCCCATCAGATATAGCTGTTTCCGCCAAATAGGCATAGCCTACGCTGGTCAGCCGGATCCTGGGAGTAAGCTCAGGATCCGTATCCACCTTTATCCCTAAATACCTTTCTGCTCCCTCGAAAACTGAAGAGGGAATAGATTCTGTGCTCCCCAGTATCACGCTAAATAATCCATCCTCAATCAATACATCATTGTGGGTCTCATCCCACAAGGCTGAACCGCCTGAAGAAATACTGTAGATGGAAAAGGTAAGATCATAGCTGCCATTCAGTGGAACTCCACCATCATCGGTCAGCATCCCCTGATAGTTGATCAGGTGCGGTATATCAGGCCAGCAGGGGTTGGCAACCAAGATGAAAACGACTATGAGAGCAAGTACAAGGAGCTTTTTCATCACAAACCTCCTATTGGTTTGATGGTTAATATTTTTGTATAATTAAATAAAAGTCCTTCTTGATGGCAAGTAAAAAGTCAGGACGAACCACTGCCTTCGCCCATAAGGTGATTTTGTAGTCGCCCAATTTATTGGGCTTGTTTTGGCTCGATGAATCGAGCAACTACAGACCCATCTTCATCTGTTGGGATATATATTATTGGGTAGTTCTGGGTCTCCTGACCCA
>JBAQFX010000057.1:0-2479 GCA_049287485.1 Anaerolineales bacterium | reverse complement strand
GTTTTTGGCTTTGCCTTTCCGTAAGTCGATTGGTGAATAGTCTGTATTGATCGTTCTCCTTGCTCCAAAGCAGGAAATTGGGCTGCCATCCAAATCGTGATTTCACCTTCCCCCATTCCCATGTTTGCAGGATGTGAGCTCCATTCAAGTGTGAAATGGCGCTGTTCCAATATACAGGATTCACCTGGGAAGGCTTATTAGGAGGCATTTGTTCACCCTCGACGGATTAACCCTCAACTTTTCGATATCTTACCCATAATGAGTACAGCTGGTAAAGGAAAGGGTTATAAATCCGATCCCATGGTCCAACTGACCGCTTAACTCCACCGCCAAAACCACGTTTGAAGCGGTAGACACCCCACAAGCCATCGCTACGTGAGGTGAAATTGGCTTCTAAAGCATCTACATCCATATCAGGTATACCCCATAAATCATAACTTACACAGCCTTGAGATTTCGCCCATCGTATGGCTTCCCACTGTAGCAGATAGCTAGGCATTCTATCTCTGTGTAAATCTGAGGACGCACCGTAAAAATACCAGGCACGGTTTCCCGATCTGAAAACAATCAAAGCGGAAAGAGGAGAACCTTTATATTCTGCAACTAACAACTGGCACATATCATGCCCATGGAACAGGTCATAAGCGCGCTGATAATATGCTAGGCTATGGATACCAAATTGGTCACGTTGACTGGTCATTTCCATCAGACTATAAAAGGTGTTCAGATCAGTATGAGGTGTAACAATTACGTTTTTCTTGAGGGCGAGTTTGATATTGTAGCGAGTCTTCTGTTTCATCCGGCCAAGAATCAAGCTTTCTTCACCGGATATATCTATCACCAGAGTTTGCATGGGTTGAATGCTGTGATGACTTTTAATAAACCTTTCAGGGCATTGATCATGGTCGTTCTCCTCCGTTTGATCATCCCTTGTCCATACATCAGGTTCGACTTTAAGAAAAACACAATTTCTGCTTTTGCAGATCGCCTCAATTTCAGGCCATAGATGGTTCCAATTCAGACCAATCGGTCCTTTCGGTATATAGGCGAAATTGATCCCTGGCAAAATCCGTTTGAGTAATATTTGGGCACCGCTTTCACCTGTGACAACATGCACTAATTTCCACCCAAAATTCGCTTTCAATTGTCCCCATGGGGATGTTTGTAAGATGTGGGGATTGGTATATTTTGAGATGAATGTGTCCCACTCGTTTGGGTTAATCTCTGACATGGTTAATTAGATTACAGAAGTTATATCCGGTGAAGGAGTGCTGCTCACCACGGCCCCAGGCACAATTCGATTTAACATGGTCACGATTTGGTCGGGGTCTCCATTTTTCCCCATTTCGATCAGGGCATTGACCGCTGTTTCAAGATCGATTGTAGTTAATACCTCATTTTCATTCAAACGAAGCACATCGGGGTGAATGGTCGATATATAATCTGCGCCTTCATCCCATAATGCTTCACTCAATTTTTCTCCCGGACGGATTCCCGTGAAAACTATCTCAATATCTTTTCCAGGCTCAAGACCTGAAAGGCGGATCAAATCCTGGGCAAGGTCGTATATGCGTATCTGCTCTCCCATGTTAAGCACGAATACTTCTCCACCTTTCCCCATGGCAAAGGCTTGTAGAACCAGATGCACAGCTTCAGGAATGGTCATAAAATATCGTTCCATATCTGGGTGAGTGACTGTTACCGGTCCTCCAGAATCGATCTGCCGTTTGAAGAGCACTAATACACTGCCTCGGCTTCCTAATACGTTCCCAAAACGCACGACTGAAAATGACTTTCCTTTCCTATGTGCTGCATCAAGGATGAGCATTTCACCGATTCGCTTCGTTGCGCCATAGACACTGGTTGGACATATCGCTTTATCGGTAGATATCATGACCAGCCTTTTGATGTTGTTATCAATCGAGGCTTCAACGATATTACGCGTGCCGAGCACGTTATTACTGATTGCTTCTTCGATATTTACCTGCATCAAGGGTACATGCTTATGAGCTGCAGCGTGAAATACCACCTGTGGTTGGAAATCAGAGAACAGATGGTTAATCCGCTCTTTATCACGGATATCTGCAATGAGCGGGTGTACTTTCAAACCAGGAAAACTTTGCTCAAGCTCAATTAAGGTCTCAAAAATACTGTTTTCCCCATGCCCCAACAAATACAATTCCTGAGGTTCCCATCGTGCAATCTGGCGACATAATTCACTCCCAATTGAGCCTCCAGCTCCTGTAACTAACACTCGTCTTCCACCCAGACTCAATCCGACTAATTCAGTATCAATATGGGCAGGAGCACGGCGTAACAAATCTGTAATATCAACTTCGCGCAAACGATTTACACTGACTTTTCCACCGATCAGCTCATGAAGGCTTGGTATGGTGCGCGAGGGGATGTTTTTAAACCGACAAATATCCATAACCTTACGCACCACCTGACCAGGCGCACTTGGGATCGCAATAATGAC
>JBAQFX010000056.1:0-8650 GCA_049287485.1 Anaerolineales bacterium | reverse complement strand
GGGCAGAGAAACATGGGCCGCCTCTAGCCGACAGTCCCGTGTTTACCTTTGGCGGTGGCCGCCCCATCCACCCAGGCACCATCAGCCAAACCTTTCATCACCTCATTCCCCAGTTGGAATTACACGTAGCATCTGGAGTGTCGGCGCCGCGCGCGCATGACTTACGACACTCGTTTGCGGTGGGCACTCTCCTCCGCTGGTATCAAGCCGGGATCGCGCCGGGCGATCGCCTCCTCCACCTGGCAACGTTCCTGAGTCACGTCAACCCAAACTCCACGGCCATCTACCTGACCATCACCTCGGAACTCCTGCAGGAGGCCAATCAGCGCTTTGAGCGGTTTGCGACCTCAGCTATTCAGGAAGGAGCCCAACCATGAGCGCCGAGGACCTGGGTCGTGTCACCTACTCATTCTTCCTGGATTACCTCACAGTTCAAAAAGGCTTGCGTCCGGCTTCAATCCGGAGCTATCGCGATACGCTGCGTCTCTTCCTACAATTCGCGGCCTCGGATGCACATCGCAAAGTCACTCGCTTAGCCCTTCAGGATTTGACTTTTGAACGTGTCAAGGCATTCCTGCAGTATCTGGAAGGGGATCGAAAAAACCACATCCGAACCCGCAACCAGCGTCTGGCCGCCTTGCATACCTTCTTTGAGTATGTCGCGAGAAAGGTGCCCGAGATGCTGTCGGTCTCCGAACAAGTCGCAGCGATTCCCATGAAACGCGTGCATTCCCCGGAAACCACTTTTCTGGACCGCGACGAGATCGCTTCGCTTCTAGCGCAACTGCCCACTCAAGGACGCTCGGCGCTGCGGGAGCGTGCGCTCTTCATGTTTCTGTACAATACCGGGGCCCGCGTGCAGGAAGTGGCGGACGTCCGAATCGGCGACCTAGACCTGGAGGGTTCCCCACGCGTCCGGCTCCACGGCAAGGGCGACAAGTGGAGAACGTGTCCCTTATGGACGGAAACGGCCAATCTGCTCAAAACTCTCTTGCAACAAAGACCGATGACTGACGCATCAGAAGGCGTCGTCTTCCTTTCTCAGAACGGCAGGCCTTTGACTCGCTTCGGGATCTACAAGATCGTGCGACGCCACACCGACGCACTTTGGCAGCGTCGGAAAGGAACAAACCTACGGCACCTCAGCCCTCACATATTCCGACATACGGCAGCCGTGCATCTGTTGGAGTCCGGGGTGGAGGTGAATGTCATTCGCAATTGGCTTGGACACGTAAGCCTGGAGACAACCAACCGCTACGCAGAGATCACGTCCCGAATGAAAGAAGACGCCTTGCGAGCCTGCGAACCGAAGACCGATTCTTCGCCGGGATACCCACGAAAACCAGTCTGGCGAGACGATGAAACCCTCTTATCTTGGCTCGATTCCTTGTAACAATTATGTTCCCACAATCGCGGGGCGAGAGACAGAAATCCTGTCTTTCGCCCCGTCCAACCGAATGCAAGATCACACCTGGCCACATAATCAGGAAAGGCACATAAGCTGGATAACCTGAAGGCGGCAGTAGTCAAAGCCCTGGTGCTGGATCCTATCCTGGGGGAAGCCTATCGCAAACTGGCCCAACATTACCACTTCCTGATCAGTCCCAACCGCCCTGCCACCCCGCGCCACAAGGGGAAGGTGGAAAACGGGGTGAATTACGTCAAGCGCAACTTCTTTGCCGGGCAGGAATTCGTGGACCTCGAGCGGGCCAATCTGCGCCTGAAGGCCTGGGTGATGGAAACGGCCGGGGTGCGCGAGCATGGCACCACCCACCAGGCGCCCCTGAAGCTGTTTTGGGAGGTCGAACAGGCTGCCATGCAAGCCCTGCCTGCCGAAAGTTTTGATTTGCATGCCATCTTCATGGCCAAGGTGCACAGTGATTGCCACATCGTGGTGGATGGCAGCTTCTATTCGGTATCCTACACTTTGGTAGGTGAAGAAGTGGAAGTGCATGTACACTAACGGGTGATTGAAATCCATGCTCATCACGAGCTGGTACGCACGCACCGCCGGGCAACTCAGAAGGGTCAATGGCGCACGGAAATGGAGGATTACCCTCCTTCCAAAGCCCAGTACCTGTTGAAAACACCCCAATTCTGTCTCAAACTGGCCCTGCGAATGGGCCCCCATACCCACCAGGTGGTCGAGCGTTTGTTAGCTGATCGTCCCTTGGACCGGCTGCGCTCGGCACAGGCCATCCTGGCTCTGGCGGAAAGCGTGGGGGAGAAACGGCTGGAAGCTGCCTGCCGAAGGGCCCTGTACTACGGCGATCCTCATTATCGGCGCATCAAGGATATCCTCAATGCGGCCCTGGACCGTGACCCTCTGCCAGACCAGGCCCTGGCTGCTCCCAGCCTGCAAGGTTTCGCTTTTTCTCGCAAGCCCAGGGAATTCTTTGAACACCAGCAGGGAGGACAGCCATGATCTCTATCCATCCCTTATTGCCCAAGCTCAGGCAGCTCAACCTTTCTGGCATGCTCAACACCCTGGATCTGCGTGTGGAGCAGGCCATCCAGGAGCAGCTGGCTCCCATGGAGTTTTTTGCCCTTTTGCTGGATGACGAGCTGGAGCGGCGCGAGCAAAACCGCCTGGCTTATCGCCTGTCCACTTCAGGCTGCAACCCTGCCAAGACCCTGTCGCAGTTCGATTTCCCGGCCACTCCTGGGGTGAACCGTTCCTTCGTCGTCGATCTGGCTACCTGCGCTTTCATCCAGCGCCATGAAAACGTGCTGTTCTGCGGTCCTACCGGGGTGGGCAAGACCCACTTGGCCAATGCCCTGGGCGTCGAAGCCCTCAAACGAGATCTGCGGGTCATCTCCAAATCCGCCTTCCGCCTGCTGGCGGATCTCAATGCTTCCAGGGCCAACGGTTCCTACAATCGCCATATGACCTCGATCCTCAAGTGTGATCTGTTGATCCTGGACGATTTCGGTTTGCAGGTCTTACCCCCAGCTGCCATCCAGGACCTGTACGAGATCATCTGCGAGCGTTATGAGCGCGGCTCGATCCTGGTCACTTCCAATCGTGCCTTCGAGGAGTGGGCTGAGGTCTTCAACAATGATCTGCTCTCATCGGCTGCTCTGGATCGCCTGACCCATCATGCCCATACCCTGGTCATTCAAGGTCAAAGCTACCGTCAACTCTCCAGAAGAAAGGAGGCGTTATTAAAAGCAAAAACAGAAAAGATTCCTTAATGTGGTAAACACCAACCCGATCATCACTGGTAAACATAACCCGACTATGAGTGGTAAACATCGCCCGGCTATTGACACAGGGGCGAAATTATATGGTTAACTGCTATTTTTGAGTTATAGTATGCCTGCTGGAGCAGATAATATAATCATAGAGTGTAGGAGACCGTCATGGATGCTTATTCAATGCCCTACGAGGTTCGCTGGACCGATATCGACGCCAACCGCCATGTGCGTTACTCTGCATATATCGACGCTGCTGCTGAGCAGCGCTATCGCTACTTCACCCAACACAATTTACCCCCCGAAGCATATGAAGATCTGGGAATCGGTCCCGTCTATACCTCGCTGATGGTCAACTTCTACAGGGAAGCCCTGTTGGGAGAAACCCTCACCATCATGTTTCAGATTGCTGGTTTGTCACCCCAGGGTATACGTTGGAAAGTCTGCCATGATTTTCTCAAGGCCAATGGGAAGAAGGCAGTTTCCCTGGCTATCGAAGGCACCTTCCTCAACCTGATTTCCCGACAACCGACCGTGCCACCCCCTGAAATCATGGCTGTCTTCAATCAAGTTCCACGCAGTCCCAATTTCGAAGTGATCTCTGACAGCTTCTTTTTTCGATAAATCCTGATCAAGCTGTGTCCAACATTTTTCTGTCAGCATTTACGATAATAGAAAATGGGAAATAAGCGATGAAACACACGATGAATGTTTGGTTGATCCTTATTCGTTGCGGCCTCATCCTTCTTACAGCCTGCCATAACACTCAAGCCTCAGAGGCATAGTGAAGATGCCGTGCTTGAAGATAGCCTGTATGGTGTGACCATCACCGGGACGCTCACCATCCAGGATTATGCCAATAGTTTTATTGCCCGTAGCCCGGGTGCTAATTGGACCCTGCTTACCCCCTTTGCTGAAGATCGCTCGGTTAATCATCCTGATCTGTATCCGCATCCGGCTCAAGGCGGCATCTATGGGATTGCGGTGAAAGATGCGCAAGGTAAGCCCTGTGAGGTTCGCGCCGCGGTCATTCTCACCCCGGATGAAAATGGCATCATCCTCGCCCAAAAGATATTCTATGCTGCCAACACCCTGCTCGACTGCGGCTGGGATCAATGATACCAGGTTGAAGATCAGTGGATTAGCGAGCTGTCTTAACCGGACCGTAAAGAGTGAATCGCGATGGCTGACTGATCAACAAAAGTGATGGGTATTTGGATGCGCGCATCCAAATACCCATCGTAATAACATACTCTTTATGGGCCTCGGCTGATAAATGGAATGAAGATATTGATCGTGCTGGGCGTACTGTAATAGCCAAAGACAATCCCCTCGTCTAATTCGGGATGGTCGTACAAATAAGACGCTACGAAAATGTCACTCAATCCATCATTGTTGACATCGGCTGCGCCAGCATCGTCCCGACCCAATCGCCCGTATTCTTGGTCGCCATAACCCGCAAAGTCTGCATCCACCAGGGTTCCGTTCTCGCCCAAACCACTCGCGGATCCTATCCAGATGAACCAGGCTCCCGCACCAGCCAGAGGTTCTCCTTGAGCATCGAATGGGTAGAGATAGGCGGTAGCAAGCAGGTCAGCATAGCCATCATCGTTGACATCCCCAGCAGAACGCACCACATAGCCCAGAGATGAGGTAACATTTGCTTCTGCACTCCAATCGGCGTTGTCTGGGTTGCCATTATCGCCCAATCCGCTGGCGGAACCATTCCAGACAAACACCTTCCCTTCAGTGACCTCCGGGTTGTCATAGGCATACGCGCCAACTGCTAAATCATCATAGCCATCGCCATTGACATCTCCTATGCCGTCCGCTCCGGTCGATCCAAGCCGTGAATCCGTCTGACCGCTGACTGCCATCCAATCCGCGTTTGCGGGAGTGCCTGGATCTCCCAGACCACTGTCGGAACCGTAATAAACGAACACCGCGCCCTGGTCGGTGACTGCACCATCATAGAGATACGCCCCAACCATGACGTCGCCATAAGTATCCCCGTTTACATCACCGATCCCACGTACCAGCAGTCCAAAGGCAGTGCCATTCAGATCACCGGGGTGAGGGTCGGAGGCATACCAGTCGGCATTGGAAGGCAAGCCATCAGGACCCAGGCCAGAGGCTCCCCCAAACCAGACATAAGCATGCGAGACCATATTGTTATCGTAACGCCAGGCGCCCACGATGATATCGTCATAACCATCGCCATTGACATCCCCTGCACTATCGGCTGAAAGTCCAAAATGGGCATAAAGGGCATCGCCGCGCGCCATCCAATCGTAAGAATCATCCGGTCCGGTGGGTGAACCATAATAGACGAAAACGGCACCTTCATCAGAAGTCACATTGTCATAATTATCCATACCGATGAGGATATCGTCATATCCATCATCGTTTACATCCCCAGCACACGCCACCTGCTCCCCAAAGAAGCCGTAATAGTTAGTATATGGGGGATTAAACACGATGTCGGGTGTATTGCTTAGCCCGCTGGGATTGCCAAAGTAAAGCCATGCGCGACCATTATCATCTCTGGCGTAGAGATAGTCGTAATCCCGATCGCCGACCAATACATCTTCATAGCCATCCCCATTGACATCACAGCCCGAGGCGACCATCATCTGGCGATGGTCTAGGACAGAAATATCGGCTACCTGATTTGTTTCGAAAAGCCAATCAGGTACTTTAATGATTTGACTTTGTGGAGAAGTAGAAACAGCGGAGATGACCTGTGCTAACACCGGTATGGTTGTAACGATGAGAACAAAGATCAATAAAATAGGGAGTATTTTTACCTTATTCATTTGCATGCTCCTTTCATAATAGATTGTGCCTTATTTTACAATATTTTTTTTAAAATAATACTTTTCTATTTGACTCTCTCCCAGGCATCGGTTGATGCAAGAAAAACATCCACCTTGTCGATGATCTAAAGCCTGAATCATACTGAAGCGTAAATGTGGTTGCTTCTGCAGTCCCTCACGAAAAAGAGCTTGACGACCCGTCTGGATGAGGTATAGTATCGCCATATTAACAATCAGGATCTCTGGGAGTAAATCGTAATGAAAGTTCAAAACGGGAAACCGGTTGCCCAGCAAGCCTACGATGCCCTGGCCGAATCTTACGCTCAGCGGGTGGACACCAAACCTCACAATGCTTACTACGAGCGCCCGGCGACCCTCTCACTGCTGCCCGACGTGACCGGCAAGCGCCTCCTTGATGCCGGTTGCGGTCCAGGCGTCTATGCTGAGTGGCTGGTCGAGCACGGTGCCCAGGTGGTAGCCATCGATGCCAACCGCAAAATGGTCCGCCTGGCACGTGAGAGACTGGGAGACAGGGTTCAGGTATTGCTGGCAAACCTCGAAGCTCCCCTGGATTTCCTGGAAGATGCCTCCTTCGATGTCATCATTGCCCCGCTGGCCATGGATTACGTGAAAGATTGGGTTCCAACCTTCAGAGAGTTTCACCGGGGACTGAAGGAGGGAAGTATTCTAGTCTTCTCCATCGAGCACCCCTATGCCAAATATGATGATCACCGGGAGACCAGTAACTACTTCAACGTGGAGCGCGTCGAATACACCTGGCGCGGCTTTGGCAAACCGGTACGCATGCCTTCCTACCGCCGACCGCTTAGTGAGGTGATCAATACGTTGATTGAAACAGGTTTCACCCTGGACCGCATCCTGGAACCACAACCCATCGAAGAATTCAAACAAGCAGACCCGGAGGAGTATGAACAACTCATGCGCAGCCCCGGCTTTATGTGTGTACGGGCGGTCAAGAGCTGAGAATATATGTCAATCATAGAATTCCCACCTTCTGGCCATCTGAGAAGATAAAGATCACTATCATTAAGCTGGTCATACCTTTCTCCTGGTAATTAATAGGACCGTTTTTATTCGGGAAAGTATTTCTATCAGGTGCACACCGACGCAACACCATCCATCACCGGGCTGTGATAAGATAAATCAGATGGAGATGATTCGAATCCATGCAAACTGAAATAATCCAAGGCATTCAACTGATTTTCGATCCAAGCGAGGCAGATATTGCAGGAGTGATCAGTGATGCTTCGACGAAGACTTTACACATCATCCACGAGCTGACTCATGCCTGTGCTGCCCACTTGAGGCTGCCCGCCTGGCTGAATGAGGGCCTCGCCAGTGGGGTCGGGATCATCGTTTGAGAAACCACTCGATCTCATCTACCGCAAAAACCGCTTGATCTGGCCGTGTTGATCCTACGCCGGATTGGTCTGCCCGCCCTTGCCTCCATTGGCTTGATTGTGGTGGCGATTGAAATAGCCCTCGAACACTATGTTGCCATCTATGGATTGGTGGGGATCATCGCCGCCTTGTTGGTCACTGCCTGCTGGAATGCCTGGCAGCTATTACTCGAGGAATAGGGCTTCATCACAAGCGATGGAGCGAATTACCCATTTTCCAGGCAAATCTGTCTTCTGCCAATGTAATCACAATTTCTTTGTGGAAATAATATAATCTACTCCATGAAATCCACCCTCCTTCTCGTCCTTGAATTCCTGCTCCTCTTGGCTGGCATCGCCGTCTACGCCTTCGGTCTCTTCCCCTTCCCCATCCTGCCCCTCTTCGTGATTGCCTGGATCTCCTTGCATTTGCGGCATATGCGCTGGCGGGATATCGGCTTGCGCCGCCCCGAGCGCTGGCTCCCTATCATTGGACTGGCCCTGCTCATTGGCATTGGCTATCAAGCCCTGGATACCGTGCTCATCGCCCCCCTGCTGCAACGCCTCACCGGTCAATCCATCGACCTCTCTCTATTTACCGGGTTGAAGGGTGACCTGCTTGCACTGCTGGTCTTCATCATCACCTCCTGGACGGAAGCCGCCTTCATCGAGGAGATGTTCTTCCGCGGCTACCTGATTAACCGCCTGATGGACGTAGCTGGCAGGGAGCGCTTGGGAATTACCATCGCCCTGCTCGCCAACGCCATCATTTTCGGCTTTGCCCACGCCTACCAGGGGCTCACCGGTGTGCTGGATACTGGTTTGGCTGGTCTGTTGCTTGGATTGCTCTACCTGCGCTCCCGGCGCAACCTGTGGCTACCCATCCTGGCTCATGGCATCCTCGATACGGTTGGTTTCCTGCTCATCTACCTCGGTTGGGTGAGCTGATCGCTTTTCCATTTGCTGATTTGCCGCCGGTTTTATGATATGGCAAGACTCGGTTCTAACAAATTCATATGATTTTGCACCACCTGAGCTAACCATCACGATCACCTGGCAGGGTGGAGACTTCTCCCCAGCGGCCGCTCAAGCTACCACACCTTCGGGTCAAATGGCCCATTCTGTCCTCCCGATTGTCAGGTTGGTAGCTTTCAGGTGGAAATCCCCTGATCATGCTCTTCAACAACAAATCTCAGCTTCAGACGAAAATTCGGACAAGCGCTCATCCGGTTGTCACTG
>JBAQFX010000055.1:0-1582 GCA_049287485.1 Anaerolineales bacterium | reverse complement strand
GTACAACAGCGGCTGGGATTCCTCTGAAGGACGAAAAGTTCGGGATGTTATACGGAAACCATGTATACATAGTTGGGACGCCAGCGAAATGGTACATGGTAATTCAGGTAGCGGCGAGTTGCCGGGTCATTCCGATGAGCGATTGTTTACGATGATAATGCACAGGTGTATTGATGAGTTCGAAGCGAGTCTTTATTCTCGGCGCTGGATTTTCCAAACAAGCCGGTATGCCCTTGGCTACTGAACTGACTCCACTTCTACGTCGTAAGTTCGAAGAATATGACCACAAGGAAGCCCTTGAATGGTTCGCGTGGCTCGATGAGCGCGCAAGTTGGATCAAGCATGCAGACCAAAATACAGTACTGTCGCTGAACATCGAGGAAATATTTGATTTCGCACACTTCGATGCTCTCATTTGGAAAATGTGGCAGCAAATGTGCACGGTTGGACGAAACTCAGGAGATACTCCCTATAGAACCGCTAAGGCAATCGAAGCTTGGCTCAGTTATATGGAGGATGATCTTGTTGAAATAATATGGGAACAGCAACAAACGGGCATTGAAAGAACCGATGGCATTTGCCGGTTAGCAACCATTCTCCGAGAGAACGATACTATTGTAACGTTCAACTATGACACATTGATAGAGCAGTCCATTTCGCAGGCAGAGAGACCCTGGCAATACGGATTCAAAATCGAAGGAGGCAAGGGAACGCCGATCCTCAAAATGCACGGATCGATAAACTGGGCTATAGTACCACGCCATCAAGTCGGTAATTTTGGGTATCCCCTTCTTTTCCAAAAAGAAGACCAAAACGTAGAGAATGCCGATCCTGAAACCACGGACGAAATCGAATACGACTACGTGCTCCTTAGGATCCCTGACGAAAAGCTGGGCAATCGAATCAAGAATAAGATCCTCCAACGGAGCGACAAGCAATACGATATCGGCATCGCGGGTCTGGGACGCTACAAGCCCCTCGATAGAATCCCCGGCAGTGGCCAAGTCTGGCACAACGCTGGGCGTGCATTATACCAAGCAGACGAAATCTATATTGTTGGATTTTCGCTCTCGCCATTCGACACTATGGCCCGGCTGCATTTTGCCGGGGTGATGTGCGAGAGGGCCGAGAAGAATCTGCCGACCACGATTGTGTTGATTGATCCAAACGCATGCAAGCTCAAAGCTGATTTTCAATCGGTTTTCGGGGCTGATACACCAATTACCATATATCAACAGAAGGCCGAACAGGTCAAATGGTCTGAGGTATTGGGCAGTGGATGAAAAAAATATCCCTTTCAAATGAATAATACGCGGATTAACACTCGAAGCTGTGGGGAATTAAAGGGGTACGGTACATTTTTCGATGAGTTGTACTTGCTAATTATAGGTTTTGATAGCCTGTAGGATGGGAAGGTTTCCTGCCCATGCGGTTCGGGTAACGTTACATTGACAGCATGGGCAAACGAGTTGCCCATCCTACCCGCTTTGGGACGCAGAGGACGGCTGGAATTAAGTATGGTGTCCCCGGAATTAGTAAGTCGTTTCCAAGGGATTACTTATGGACTTTGGGCAAAGGGGTG
>JBAQFX010000054.1:0-6452 GCA_049287485.1 Anaerolineales bacterium | reverse complement strand
TTGATGTTATATACCGCGTGTCTGGTTCGTTTGCTATCCATAAACTACTTATACCACAGAAAGGAGGAATGCGCCAATTCCCCATCCCCGCTTAAGCGGGAAGTACCCTTGGCGCTTAATCTATGGTCGTCGGGTTTAAATTCCTAATCCTGTAATTTCGTTATTTTTTTACCCGTGTCTTAGTGATAAAATATGATCAGGAGAAAATCTCAATGGGGATTCTTTCGTCCATTGCCATTGCCCATCCGAACATTGCTCTGATCAAGTATTGGGGAGATATGGATCAAAATTTACATATCCCAGCCAATGGGTCTATTTCCATGAATCTAGCTGAGCTTCATACAGGAACAACGGTGTCTTTCGATCCATCTACACCTCATGACCGTTTATGGATCAATGGGGAAGAAAACATGGGGAATTCCCTGGAGAGAGTAAGCAGCTTTCTCAACCGGGTGCGCCAGATGGCTGGCATCGCCACCTTTGCCACAGTGGATAGCCAGAGTAACTTTCCCATGTCAGCCGGGTTGGCTTCCTCTGCTTCGGCATTTGCAGCTCTCAGCCTGGCCGCTTCCAGGGCAGCAGGCTTGAGACTGGATGAGAGAGAACTATCTCGTCTAGCTCGCATTGGTTCAGGCTCAGCCTGCCGTTCCATCCCAGGAGGGTTTGTCGAATGGCAGGCAGGTCACAATGATGAGGACTCCTATGCATATTCCATCGTCCCACCGGAATATTGGGACCTGGTGGATTGTATTGCCCTGGTCAGTCAGGAAGAAAAAACAATCAGTTCAAGCACAGGCCACTCTCTGGCATCTACGAGTCCAATACAGTCTGTGCGCCTGGCGGATACCCCACGTAGATTGAAGCTCTGCCGAGAGGCGATCATTGAACGCGATTTTGATAAATTAGCTGAAGTGGTGGAATTAGACAGCAACCTGATGCATACAGTGATGATCACCTCCTCACCACCTTTGTTGTATTGGCAAGGAACGACGGTGACAATCATGCAGGCGGTGCAAAGTTGGAGGAAAGCCGGGCTACAGGTATGTTATACCATTGATGCAGGTCCCAACGTGCATGTGCTTTGCCGAAGTGGGGATGAGAGAACAGTCGCCGGGCTATTACGCCAGCTCCCTGGTATATCACAGGTCATTGTTACGCATCCTGGGGGGCCAGCATCGTTCATTGAAGGCGATCCACATGGGGATTAAATTACGATAACCATCCAATTTTCCCGTTAAGCCTTAGAATTCTGTTAGAATAACGAGTCAATGCTATCTTCTAACTGGATTCATAATCCACTAGAGGATATAATGGGCAGGTTGTTAATCCAGCATAAGGTCGGATAGAATTATCTTTATAAAATAGGTAAAGTATGACCATAGAATTAATTATCGAGTTTGTGATCGCCCTTGGGGCGTTGATCTTCATCCATGAATTTGGACATTTTATCGTTTGTAAGATATTACACATAGAAGTCGAAGAATTTGGATTTGGTTATCCACCTCGGGCATTAACCCTCTTTGAGGCGGGAGGCACCAAATTTACCCTGAACTGGCTACCCTTCGGGGGATTTGTTCGTCCGAAAGGAGAACAGGACCCTGATATCCCTGGTGGCATGGCGGCCGCCAACCCATGGAAGCGTATCGCTGTTTTATTAGCAGGTCCTATTATGAACCTGGCGCTGGCCATGGTGCTGTTCATCACCATCTACGGCATCATCGGCTTATTGCCGGATCGCAATCGTGTGCAGCTGGTGGGAATTGTGCCCAACTCACCTGCAGATGCGGCTGGCTTGCAATCTGGTGACATTCTGGTTAGTGTGAACGGAGTGCCAATCCACAACCTGGATGCTGTAAAACCGATCATCATGACCAACCCTGGAAAACCTATCGATTTCGTCTACGAACGCAATGGCGCTACTCAGGAGGTCAGCATCACACCGCAAGTTAATCCTGGGAGCGACCCTACCGTGGGTATCTACATGAACTACCCAATGAAACCCTTTACCTTCCTGGCAGCCATCCCTGAAAGTTTTAACTCGATGTATGATTATATGAGGGAATTATTCAGTATGGTTGGCCAGATGATCCGGGGCCAATCCACCTCATCTGAAGGCGGCCTGGTGGGTATTGTAGGCATGTTCAAGATTTATTCCTCGGTGCGCGAGAGTGCTGGCACGCCAGGCATCCCGACCATCGTGAATGTGTTCCTGTTCTTTGCCAGCATCAGCATCTCGCTCGGTTTGCTGAACCTGCTACCAATCCCAGCTCTCGATGGAGGTCGTATTCTATTTGCTCTACCTGAGATCATCATCCGTAAGCGCATCCCACCTAAATATGAAGCCTGGGTGAATTTCATCAGTTTTGCGTTGCTGATCCTGCTGATGATCATCATTAATGCGCATGACATCATTAGCCCAATTACCATCACACCAACGCCATAGTAATATATTTATGTCTATGCTTAAACCTTTACCTTTCGATAAATTAATCGAGGCACTGCTCGATGAGAACACGCCATTCTCACCACGTTACCTGCACCGTTTATCAGATCTGGAGCCAACAGATAAAGCATTGTTCTCTGAAGTCTGGCCTAAGGTATCTGTCCAACGCCGCGAAGCCCTGCTGGAAGACCTGGAAGAGGTCCACATGGCAAATGTTTTGTTGTGCTTTGAAGAAGTTGGCCGTGTGGCACTAAAAGATAGTGAACCAGGAGTTCGCAAGCGTGCCATTAATATCCTGCGAGAATATGAGCTGGTTGACTTGCTGCCTACATTCATACAGATGGCAGAGCAAGACCCCGACACCGAGGTTCGGGCGGCCTCAGCAACTGCCCTGGCAACATATATATATATGGGTGAGGTGGAAGATATCTCACCTCAAAAACTACAACGTGTCGAAGAATGCCTGTTGCACCTGACTTCGGGAACAGATAACCTATTAGTACGTTGCAGGGCTCTGGAAGCATTAGGTTTCTCTTCTCGCAAGGAAGTCATTGACCTGATCGAAAAAGCGTATGTATCACCTGAAATCGATTGGCTGATTACGGCACTGTTTGCCATGGGTCGTTCGGCCAACTCGCACTGGAATCCACAGGTACTGAAGATGCTCAACCACCAGCGCCCTGAAGTCCGTGCTGAAGCTGCCAGCGCAGCTGGGGAGCTGGAGATTAAAGCTGCCGTGCCCAAGTTGCTGGAATTACTCGACGATGTTGACCTGGATGTACGCATGGCTTCGATCTGGGCATTATCCCAGGTCGGAGGGCCTGGAGTGAGGGCAGCCCTGGAAGAATTGTTAGAAATCACGGAGGATGATGAAGAAGCCAACCAGATCGATAATGCCCTGGAAAACCTGGATTTTACCGAGGAAATGAACGAGTTGGCGCTTTTGGAGATACCTGAGGATGGGAATGAGCTGGATGAGCCCTTAGAAGATGACGATGATGACCTATATGAGTTTTATTCTGAGGATGACGAAATTTGAGCGAATTATTTGCTCTTTTTTTTAATAACCTCTTCCCCATTTTACTAACAGCCTGCATCGGTTTTGTACTGGCAAAATTATTAAAAATTAATCCACGACCACTTTCCCAGGTCATTTTCTATATATTTAGTCCCGTCCTGGTATTCAATTTGATCACACATAGCCAGTTGAGCAACCAGGATATCCTGCGAACGCTCGTTTTTACCATAGTTCTGATGATCTGTGTTGGTAGCCTCACCTGGCTCATTGGAGGCATCCTGCACCTTGATCGTCGAACTTCGGCTGCTGTACTACTCACCGCCATGTTTATGAACGCAGGCAACTATGGGCTGCCCCTCACAAGCTTTGCCTTTGGTGAGACGGCATTAGCCTTTGCCAGTGTCTTTTTTGTGATCAGTGCCATGTTCACCAATACGCTGGGGATTGTGATCGCTTCGTCGGGATCGATGAGTGTGAAAGATGCAATCAAAGGTCTGGTGAAATTTCCAGCCATTTATGCCCTGGCTCTGGGAATCCTGTTTCTGCAGTTCAGCTGGAAATTACCCTCTGGAATAGACCGCACCGTGACATTGCTCAGTAATGCTGCCATCCCTTGCATGCTGGTGCTGCTGGGCATGCAGCTGGTGAATATCCGCCTGGATGGTCAAGTGCGACCGCTCCTTCTCACCAGCAGCATGCGTTTATTGATCGCCCCTGTAATCGCATTTGGCCTCGCTCGGTTATTTGGAATGTCGGGTGCCTCTTATCAGGCAGTGGTTGTTGAAGCAGCCATGCCTGTGGCAGTGACGACGACCATTCTCGCCACCGAATTCGATGCCGAACCCACCTTCGTCACTACGGCTGTGTTGATCACCACCTTGCTTAGCCCGCTCACACTCACTCCATTACTGGCTTTCCTGGGAGCATAAATGCTATCGGAGGGAGAGAATCAGCATGATGGATGAGATAAATTCTCGTTTACACGCCACCGTGACCGGTCGAGTTCAGGGAGTAAGCTTTCGCTATTTCGTCATGGAAAATGCTGACGCTCTCGATTTGCGGGGTTGGGTACGTAACCGGTGGGATGGGTCAGTAGAAGTCACTGCAGAGGGATCACGCAAGGATCTCGAACAGCTCTTACAAGCTTTGCGCGCAGGGCCACCTATGGCCAGGGTGGATCATGTGGAATTTGAATGGTTGGACTTCACCGGGGAATTTTCAGGCTTTAACTTAAGCTCTACGAAGTAAGCAGCAGTCAGCTTTGGCTAAAACCAAGGCCGCGTTCTTTCAATGAGATAAATCTACCGCTACCAATGATGATATGGTCGAGCAATTTCACATCCAAAATTTCTCCTGCTTGTAAAATGAGGCGGGTGATGGCAATATCATCTGGGCTGGGAGTCGGATCGCGTAGAGTAGAGACAGAGACGCCATTCAAAGATCGCTCTATGCGGTTTTCTCCATCCCTCTCTCCGAACCGGACATGAGACTTTCGCCTCATCCGGCTCTCCATTGAGTATTAGGATTGACGATAACCATGTTCGGCATGGTGGCATTTCTGGCACAGCGTTTCCAAGTCTTCGAGGCGATGGGATTTCGTGCCTTTCTTGTGGTGTGCTCTCAAGTCTTCAGTAGCTCCACATCGCACACATTTATATCCATCGCGCATCTTTGCCCGGAGCTTCAACTCAGCCATCTCTAGGGGTTCATTGCGAGACTTTCTGCTAGTTGCCCCAATTGTGGCTGTGTAGATGCTTTCATCTGGGCCAGTTTCACCCATCGGATAGTCCATCAGCGGAGTTTCGTCATTTTCATCTGGAAGGTAGGGGTGTTGAAATCCATCCTTGCCCTCCTGCCTGTACCTGTTCCGCTTCAGTTCTTTCCGGGTGGGTAGCCATTGATACGTCTCCAGGATTGCTAGCCCTTCATGTATCTCTGCCGTCCATCTTCTCCTGTTGAGGATGGTTTTCGTTTTGGTTTGGATGAGCATGCGTTTCCGGCTGCCTTTGTGCTTCTTGAGAAGCCATCCCAGGTATCGGAACCATGTGAACCGAGTTATTTCTTCAATGTCTTCGAGTAGGCTGGTGTGTTTGTAGTATTCAGCCCAGCCTCTTACGATGGCATTGAGCGTGGTCAGTCGGTTGTACTCATCCATCCAAGTCCATGATCTGGTAGTGAGGTCTTTGATTTTCCCTTTTATCCGCTCTTTTCCTTTGTCTGTGGGTCGAAGATGCACCACCCATCGCCCTTCTGGCTTGCATCTCTGGATGTGAAATCC
The DNA here is from genome assembly GCA_049287485.1 of Anaerolineales bacterium. Classification (GTDB taxonomy): domain Bacteria; phylum Chloroflexota; class Anaerolineae; order Anaerolineales; family UBA4823; genus FEB-25. The sequence continues at coordinate 713 of JBAQFX010000054.1, read as the reverse complement.
CAGAAAATTAAACCCGTCATTGATGTGGGTGATGAGGGTCTTTTCTTCTGACAGTTGTAGGTAAAGCTCGTTTTCTAGGAATTCTCTGACTTCTTGCTTTGCCTGTCTTACTCCGTCAATTCCATCGTTACTGAGAATGACAAAGTCATCCGCATACCTGGCTAGTCGGTAATTCCCTAGGCCTGCTTTCCTCCTTTTCTGCTGTTCGTATGGGGGAAGCACCCATTTCTGTTCTGCCCATTTATCGAACTCATTCAGATAGACATTCGCCAGCAAGGGGGAGATTACCCCACCTTGTGGAACACCCGTCTCTGTTCGAGCAAATAAGCCATCTTCCATTACCCCAGCTTTGAGGAATTTCCAGATCAGGTCAATTATGTCCTTGTCTGCTATGCGTTTCTTGAGGATGCTCAGGAGCTTTCGGTGATGAACTGTATCGAAGTAACTCTTGATATCCCCTTCGATCGCATAGTAGAACCGAACTCGCGAGTTGGTCAGGGACATAATCACAGCGATTGCATCCATCGTGCATCGCCCTTTACGAAAGCCGTAGGAGCATGGACGGAAGTCCGTTTCATAGATTGGGTCTAGGATTGCTCGTAAGGCTTCCTGTACGATGCGATCTCTGAGGACTGGTATTCCCAGTGGTCGCATTTTGCCGGAGCTCTTCGGGATATAGGTTCTTCTTACAGGTTGGGGCTCATAGGTTTTAT
>JBAQFX010000053.1:0-2319 GCA_049287485.1 Anaerolineales bacterium | reverse complement strand
CACATGCTGGCGTTCGCTGCTTGTTGGGATTCTTTGGTAATTGAGTTGGCATCAAGAAAAGGAAACTGCATAAAAACGTAATAAACCTGTCCATTGGTGATATAGCTGCTATTGACAAGTTGTGTTTCAATCGAGTCAACATATATCTTACAGTTCGGACATTGGAAATCTTCATATACCTGAATCGTTACTTTGGCATTTGGATCACCAATTGCCTTGCCATTCTCCAATGGATGTGCTTCGGGTGTTATTCTAATAAAGCTTCCTGCAGGTTTTAGGGAATTGTAAATCGTAGGTGATATTAATACTAAAATGAGCAGGACGATGAAACCTCCTACCCATAAGATAGTATTTATCCGCTGACGGCGTTTCTTCTTGGTTCTTTGCGCTTTAATCGCTTCACGTTTACTTATTGTCATTCATTGGGCTCCTGAAAAAATATCAGGCATGAATTTTCCCACGAGAATCCTTCTTTGTCTAGTGGATATTTACATTTACAACTGAGAATGTATGTCTAACCATTTACGTAAATAATCAAAAACCTGGTCTTTCTCAGGTTCATTATGGACTTCATGGAACATACCAGGCCAAATCTTTAATGTGCAATCCCCTTTTATCTTTGCAGCAAACTCGCGGCTTCCATCGGCATATCCAAGTTTATCCATCTCACCATGCATGAATAACACCGGAAGATTCCATTCTTCTGCATGTTCGTCTGCCCAAGCAATCGCATCCAATGAGTTTCTGGCAAATCCAAATGAAGCCTGGTGGTGAACCAATGAATCATTGACATACTTCTCGACAATCTCAGGATCCCTTGAGATTGTTGATGGCACCAATCCAGTGGACATGCTCATTTTCGGAATAACAATTCCAAGCACTTCCGCTAATAGAATCTTGGCTTTTTGTTCTTGTAGCGAGGTTTTATTCCCTAAACCGGTAACAATCACCCCGTTCAATTGTGGTTTTTTACGTAATACGTAATTAGTGACAATAATGCCCCCTAAGCTATGTCCATATAAAAAAAGGGAGGCATGAGGAAATTGACTTTTCGCTTCGTTGATCAATACCTCAGTGTCATTTAAGAAATCATTGAAGGAGGAAATATGCCCCCGCTGACCACCAGATTTGCCATGTCCGCGTAGATCATAAGAAAGGACAGAATAACCTGCCTGATTTAATAAGTCTGCCCAATGTGCGTATCGTCCACTATGTTCTCCTAAACCATGCACCAAGCAAATAACTCCCTTTAATTCCTGCTCTGTTTGCCAACCTTGAAAATATAACTTCAGACCATCAAATGCAGTTCGCTCAAATTCTATATGAGACATAGTATCACCTCAACTTTCGAAATCGTATTGATAAACTCGGTAGGATTCACCGGTGAGTGCAAAACCTGTCCTTGCATAAAGAGCAAGTGAGGCAACATTATTTTGTTGGGTATTTACTGTTACGCGGTGGATACCCTTTTTATGGAATTCAGTCAGCACCTGATAGACTAATGAATAACCAATTCCCATTCTTTGCATGGTTGGTTTAACTGCCAGGCGAGCCAGGTGCCCGCCCATTGCACTGAATGTACTAAATTGGTATCCGACAATTTCCTTTCCACATTCAGCGACAGTGGCTACTGACGATTGTTGAAAGGCCAGATCTAACGCCTCCAGGGAGTTTTTCCATACATTACCGAAAGCATCATGATCAATAACCTCAATCGTCGTAAGATCTTCAGAAACCATAGACCGAATAATAACACTGGTAGAGATTGGTTGTGGAATTGAAGTTCCATCCCAAATTAATACAATGACATCATCGGTATGATCAAATCCGCTTGATTCTAATAATTCATTAAACCAACCCTGCAAGGAGATGGCTGCCACCATAATTTTCCCAAATCGTGTTAATTCTCTGCCTGCAGCCTCCCAAAGTAGCTTCCAGGCCTGGTCAACACTGATGGCTGAGTTAACTGCAAATAACCTGATCCATGTAATTTCAGGTAAGTCTGGGGGACAAGCAAGTGTTCCCAATATGCTGCCCCTTCTTTCTAATAATAAATATGGTTGTGAACCAATCCAATCTAATGGTTGCTTCCAATCAAGGTGTTGGTGTATATATGAGCCAAAATGGAGTAAATTGGCTAATCGAGATCGATCAGTAAATGATGCTGTGCGTATAGAGTAATCGACCTCACTCATATTATTGTTATTTAATTATCCTATTGTAAATGAAGGAGGATTTTTCCTTGAGACCAAAGATCCTCAAGTTTGTAATAATTCCTCTGCTCTGGTGAGAAAAGGTGCACAATGATATCCCCTGCAT
>JBAQFX010000052.1:0-5169 GCA_049287485.1 Anaerolineales bacterium | reverse complement strand
CTGGATATTCCCGATGGGGTCGGTGACGCGGTCTCTTTTCCATTCTTCCCTCGCTGTCCTTTGATATGCATAGTATATACCTCATTCCTCATACCCGATAGACAGCAATGGCCAAAAACCCCCACATATGAGGGTCAGTGAGCGTGGAGCAGCTAGAACTATCAACCAATGGCTTATAAGAACGATTAGAAAAAAAGACTTCTCCCATCCAATGTCCTGCTGTTTTGGCCTAATCCTTTGGACGAATAATGAGGCTAGAACATAAGATGTGGTTAGTAAGGTGCTGTCAACGGTTCGGCGTCCAGTGGATTTTGACTTTTGCAAGACATTATGATTCTTTCACGCTCCGAATTTATCCCTCAAAATCATCTATCGTGATTGTTTAAGCTTCGTTCATTATCCACGCCGCCAGGTTCTTTATGGTTTCAGCAAAGGCAGCTAAATATTCTTCTCCAACATATTTCCTTGGATCCGGCAGATCAATGTGATTCAAAATGAACACATCCCGATGGTCTTCAACCAGATCTCGTAATTTCGTGCTCAACAAGTAGGGTGAGAGACCTTCCCATTCACCACTTTCATATGAAATGATGACTTTTGCGGTAAATGCGTATATCTGATACCAGAAGCGCCATAACGGAAACTCACTATCAATACCCAATAAATCATACCATGCCTCAGCATTAGCTCGGTATTGTACTGGTTTTGTTTGAGTACTTTCGATGAGTTGAGCAGAAGCCATATCGTCTGCTACTCTTCTTACTGTATAAATGGAATAATCTACTGCCTGTGCGATCAGTCTGGCGCTGGCCCATTCGCCTCGCATGGAAATCAGAAAGCACAGTAGATCCGGTGCTACGCTCATGCCAAAGCCCAACCGCATGCGTAGCACCAGCGCTGTGGGATGCCAGACGCTTGGGTACGCTTTCCAAAGTTCCTGATTTCTCGCTGCCGGTCCCGCATCAGCACTGGCTAAGCTTCGCCAGCGAAAGTCATTCCCCTCTACCCTGGCTTGATGGGCGAATTCCGCCAGCCGGTTTTTCGTCTGGATCGGGTACCTGTCCACCAGGTTCTTCACTCGCTGGAGGCTTATGAGCTTCGAGCCGTTCTTGGCCCATGATGCCAGAACATCCCAAAGTCTTCTTTCGCGATGACGGAGCGTCAGGGAAATAAGAAGCAGCGCCTCCGGATCAATAATCGTACGCGCCAGGCGGTCAGTATCGATGAACGATCCAAGAGCCCTCCATTGAATCCAGATCGCCTCGATAACAGTTTCCTCCAGCGGATGAATGTCGATGCTACTCATTTCGCTTTGCATACTTCAATACCTCATCTAAGATTCGAGCGAATGGAGCGGATGGATCCTGGGTCCTAACCCACTGTGCAGCGACATCCAACTCTTCGTTCTTGGGCTGAAGTGCCATCAAATCCTGAAAGTGAACGCTTGTTGGGCCCTCGCTGTCAGCAGCAGCGTAGAGTTTCAAGAAGATAAGGTCATAGCGGTCTGCCAGGCCAACCCATAAGCCGCTGTATTGCTTCCAGTGTATTCGCTCCTCAAACCCCTCTGGCAATCCCAACTTCCATTGCAAACCTACCGTTGTGTTCATCCAATCGTCAGGTAAGTTGTAATCTCGGGCCACCCTTGCGATTGCTCGGGTCAGTATATCGGGAAGCGGTTCGGGAGCTTCGATAACCTTTCTCTCCCGTTCAGGCGGGTCATGGCTTATGGCGATGACATCCACATCTCTGGTAACCCTCGTGACCAAGCCTTGCATAATGAGAGCCGTGCCTCCAACGACCACGACTGCTGCATGCTCTCCTTGGGAGGCCAAAATCTCACCCAAAGCTTGTAATGCAGCAATCAAATCCGGTGCTTGAGTTTGCTTCCTAGTCATTTCCATAAGCACTATTATAGTCACTTTAAGTGATTATAATCGTTCCATATAACAATAGTAAAGAGACTCTTCCTGCTCACAGACTATATAGATCAGGGTTTATTTATAGGAATATCAGTAAAGGATTTCTTCAAGAAAGTGATCCTCATTATGATCTTCCATACAGGTTTCACACAGGAAGAAATCCCTTTGGGCTTTGCTGGAACACGTATAACAAATCCAGGACGCGACGGTCCTTCGCCCCTCGTCTTTGCAAATCTGGCAATAGTGGTAGCCCGGTTTGTTTTGACTGGTGATGTGCGGGTAACTGGTATTTTCTCCAGGTTCGCCGATATACTCCAGTTCCAGCCGGTGTTCAATCCAATCGCCAAAGTCGTACACATATTTCAGCGCATCTCCTGGATTTAGAGACAAACTGGCAACAAGAATTTCCGCAGCTTCCCCTCCACCATCGGGGTTGACATTTCCCAGGTCGACCTCCCGAAATCGACGACTTTCCCCCCGCTTCTCCAACTTCCAGAAGCCGCTCAGATGATCCAGATGGTCGTGTTGAAAGGCTGTGCGCAGAATGTCGTCAAAATCTGCCAGGGTATGCCCGCCTTGAATTTCGATCCGTCGCCAGATACTCTTGTTATGCCAGAGCGCGGATTTGAAGCAGTAGACCCGGCTGGCTTCTTGTTTTGAGATCGGCTTTTGACGTGATGCCTTTTGTTTGGGCTCATCCCACAGGTCATCAAGTATTCGATCTGATGGAGAGATCCAATCTTCATACCGGATCTCATCGCCTGTCCACTTCATGCGCGGGTCTCGTTCGATAACTTTCAACCAATGATCGGGAGGATAAATGCTCGATGCTTTGAGGTGGAGATACGCGGTTGGGATGGCGATTCCACCCCATATATCCTCATAGGATGCAGCATCTAGTTGTTGAAATAAATCGTCGGCCAGCGCCTGGTTTTGAGTCTGGATTTTGGCTGCATGGCGTTGGCGGAGGCGAGCAGGTTCAGGCTCCAAACAGAAGCGACCTTTTTCCCAATCCAACACCGTCACCAATAGATTATCACCGCGCCGTAAGTCGTGCTTCTTGAACCACCACGCCAGGTCAAACGCGGTGTGTTCAATGTCTTCCATCCCCAATAAAGTCTTGATCTTTACTCTGACCTTGACCGGATTTACCGGGATGGGATGCCCATCGGCGTCTTCCAGCAAGAATTCCACAGCAGGTAAATCATGAGGAGCCATAAACTGAAACGCAGGAAAAACGAACAACCAGCCTTGGTTGACTTCCTGGCGAGAGAGTGTGACGCGGAAGCGCACGCCACACATGGCAAGGCGCATCGGTATCAGAGCTTGTTTGTCCAAAAAGAGCAGGGTCTTGCCCAAAAAGTCGAACTGGAGTGACTGTCGAACCCCAACTTTCGGATCCTTGGCTTTTGAAGGCCAGAGCGCCAGCACCCGGCGAGTGAATTCCTCCAGCTCCATGGGGCCGGTCATCTTGTCGATGACCAGCTCTATTGCCTGGTTCTTAGTAGGATGTTCAGTAAGTTCATTCATCGTTATCTTTAATGTCAGGAGTTCCAGATGTGAAGATCGATGCCTCTGTTACTCTCAATCACGAATCATACCCTAAGATTAAGTTTGTTATAATGGGATTGTTTTGGCATACTTCATATTTTTATCGAGGTTGTTGTGAAAAACCTAGATAAAATCAACCGCTAATAAGGACAGAAGACTGGGATTTCATTTATATACCTGACAATCACTTGACCTGCCATTCACAGGAGTGTACAATGCAGATCAAGAGGTACAAAGCAAAATCGCCCAGTCAAGCCTGAGCGATTTCATGCGCAGAAATTCTGAACCTTAGCAACCGTTACATCAAGATTGATTGATAGCCAGCAACAACGTCAAAGTTTTACGCAAGGCGGGGAGGGCGGGATTCGAACCCGCGGCGGAAGTTTTAGCCCCCGCACTCACTTAGCAGGCGAGCCCAATCAGCCTCTCTGGCACCTCCCCGTAGGCGGAGGGAGAGGGATTCGAACCCACGATGGATTGCTCCATACCTGTTTTCAAGACAGGCGCCTTAAGCCACTCGGCCATCCCTCCACATAGAGGGCAAATCCCTCTCAGGCGCTCGGAATTCTACCATATCAGGGGGTTGGACGCAATCATTTATCATTTTATCGGTAAATCAGGTTCCAATATCTCTATAATTACCGCTTGCTGATATTATTCGCTATCTTTTGCACATATTGACCAGTCAGGAATGGGATGGGACTTCCGGATTGCTCGTCCAAAGCCATTCAGTAATCGAACGGATTGTGATCGAGAATTCATTCTCAATTACTGAATCAGCATTTGAATCAGTTAATATCAGACCTGAAGAAAGATTTAGAAAGTGCATTGTATCTATTAATGCCCGAATCTCCCGCTCCCTTGTCGATGGATTTCCCATGTTTTGGACCACTTGTACCAATTGACGCGACTCTGGCAAATAGAAATCTACCTCATAGCCCGATCCGGTGGTGTAATAATAAATATGATTGGTTTTACGGCGTAAAGCCAGGAAAACCATATTTTCTAATAGCTTGCCTGTATTGGGAGAAAAGGCAAAGCCGACTGTGTTAGATAATCCAGTATCTATGCTGTAAACCTTCTTAGCTGCTATTTGTTGGCGTTTAACTGAATAATCATACACATTCAATGTGAAGATCAACCAGCTATTTTCCAAATATTCTATATAATTTTTGATAGTATTGACGCTACCCATATGGTATTGTTCTTTGAGTTTATTGAACGAGATCTGGTTAGTAGGATTGCTCATTAGATAAAAAGCTAATTCTTTGAGCACCTGGGGTTCCTCAATATGGTAACGCGTAGCAATATCGCGATAAAGCACGTCATTGTACAAAGTTTGTAGCAGTGGTAATTCAGGGTATTTTAGTGCGTCAGGAATTCCTCCCACATGCATATACTCGGCTAGATACTGTTGCATTTGAGCTTTCTCTACTGTTGTCATGCGAGCTATGTCTGGAATTGCATACCCTCTAAAGCGCACAAACTCAACAAACGAAAAGGGAAATAATTCTACCGGCACATAACGGCCTGTTAGTCGAGTGCCCAGCTCCTGACTGAGCAGCGATGCATTAGAACCTGTGATATAGAATTTAATCCCCATTTCAATGAAGCGGCGAACAAAATGCTCCCACCCCGAGACATTTTGGATTTCATCTATCACAAATATCTTGCGTTCACCAAAAAGTTCTAGCAGTGT
>JBAQFX010000051.1:0-16326 GCA_049287485.1 Anaerolineales bacterium | reverse complement strand
TTCATCACAACCGGGATGCTATTGAAGCGCATCTTACAATTGTTTTCGCTGCCTTGGCAATCAGCAGGAAAATAGAGTATCAGACTAAGATCAGTATCAAGCAGTTTGTTAAGCTAACGCGTCCTTTACGCTCTGGGATCGTTACGATCAATGGAGAGAAGATCCTGGCAGAGCCAGAGGTTCCTGAGAAGGTAAAAAGAGTGCTAAATAAACTAACTTCGGGACACTAATTTGAGCAAGTCAGGTAGCATTATTCGACGGTCACAGATTTCGCCAGATTCCTGGGTTGATCTACATCCAGACCTCTTTTAGCAGCAATATGATATGCCAGGAGTTGTAGGGGAATGACTGTAACTACCGGGCTCAGCAGCCAGGGAGTATCTGGGACCCATAAAACATGATCGACCAGAGATGGAATGAGCTCATCCCCATCTGTGGCGACGGCGATGACAGTACCCCCACGCGCTTTGGCTTGCTCGATCTGGCTGATCATCTTTTCATACCAAGGGTCACGCGGCGCAATAACTACTACAGGCATTTCCTTATCGATAAGGGCAATGGGGCCGTGCTTCATCTCCCCCGCGGGATAACCTTCGGCGTGTATATAGGAAATTTCCTTTAGCTTAAGTGCACCTTCATAAGCTATGGGCATATTAATACCTCGACCCAGATATAAGCAGCTGTGGATCTCTTTAAACGTCTCTGCGATCTCTTCAACAGCATTTTGCCGATCGAGAGTTTTCCCCACCAGGTCGGGAATGGTGAGTAAATCTCGCACCAGGAGATGCCTGGATTTCTCATCCAACGATCCGCGAAGATCGGCTAACAGAACAGCTAACATATATAGATCAACAATCGGGGCAGTAAAAGCCTTGGTTGAAGCAACCCCAATCTCAGGTCCAGCTTGCATGGAGATGTAACCATCGGCTATGCGCATCGCCTGAGTGCCAATCGCATTAACAATCGACCATAACCTTGCGCCTTTTTTTCGTCCCTCTTCCATAGCGGCTAGGGTATCTGCGGTTTCACCGGATTGACTGATGGCGAGTACCACGGTGTTTTGGTCAATGATTGGATCTGCATAACGAAATTCAGAAGCGATCTCCAATTGAGCAGGCACATGCGCAATCCGCTCAAACAAGATTTTCCCAATCATGCCAGCATGGGAAGCAGTTCCGCAAGCAGTAATGAATACCTTTTGGATTTGTCTGGCAAAGGTTTTGGTAAGGTTCAACTCGGGAAGCCTGATAGACCTGCACTCAAAATCAACCCGACCTGCGATGGTATCGGTAAGAGAACGTACTTGCTCATTGATTTCCTTGTGCATGAAATGGCGGTATTCACCTTTTTCAGCCGAGATTGGATCCCAGGCGACCACCTGCTCTTTATAAGATATCGGTTTTCCCTCTAAAGTCTGGACAGTGAGACCATTGGCAGTGACAATCGCCATCTGTCGTGATTCTAAAAACACTACCCTGCGGGTATGTTCCAAGATAGCAGGAAGATCCGAAGCAACGAACATCTCATTTTCGCCAATACCAATCACCACACCCCCGGCATTCCCGATGCGCGCGGCAACAATTTTATCGGGCTCCAATGCGGATAACAATACGATCCCATGAGCTCCCTTGATCTGGCCCATCGCCTGCTGGGCAGCATCAACCAGGTTCACTCCTGTTGAAGTAAAACGTTCAACCAACTGAACGATCACTTCAGTATCCGTGTCTGAGTTAAAGATGATGCCTTCATCACTGAGCTCGTTTCGTATCTCTAGGTAATTTTCAACGATGCCATTATGCACCACAACCACGTTACCGGTCATACCGACCTGAGGATGAGCATTTCGCGCACTTGGCTCACCATGCGTTGCCCAGCGAGTATGCCCAATGCCTACATGACCGGTAAGCGGGATTTCGGATACAAGCTCAACTAACTTATCTAATTTGCCAACATCCCGGCGAATCTCAAGATGATTATTTTGGATGACTGCCAGGCCAGCTGAGTCATACCCCCGATATTCAAGCTTTTTTAAGCCATTCAAGATAATTGGGGTTGCATTTTGAGGTCCAATGTAACCAACGATTCCGCACATAATGCCTTCCTAGTAAAACAATAAGGTACAGATGATGTAGATACACTGTACCTTGAATAGCATTGCAAGTTACTTACCAGAGCCCTTATGAGCTCCTTCAATTTTTGCCCAGGTATCTCGTAATGCCACGATGCGGTTGAAGATAGATTTATCTGGGGTTGAATCTGGATCTACGACGAAATACCCTTCACGCTCAAATTGGTAACGCATCCCAGCGATTACCGAGGCAAGGCTTGCTTCTGCTTTGCAACTATCAATGACCTGTAATGAATTGGGATTGAGATATTCAAGAAAATTAACCCCCTCATCTAAATCATTTAAATCGGCTTTGTTGAACAAACGATCATACAGCCTAACCTCAACATCGATTGCATCAATGGCGGATACCCAATGCAATGTCCCTTTCACTTTACGACCATCGGGGGCATAACCACCGCGCGTCGAGGGATCGTATGTGCAGTGTAGCTCCACTACCTCACCTGTGCCAGGATCTTTAATGACTTCGACACATTTGATAAAATAGCCATAGCGCAATCTCACCTCCCGACCAGGTGCGAGGCGGAAGTATTTCTTAGGCGGATCTTCTCGAAAATCATCCCGGTCGATAAATATCTCCCTTGAAAAGGATATTTTACGCGTGCCGGCGCTAGAGTCCTCAGGGTTATTCACCGCATTCAATTGCTCATTCTGCCCGGCAGGGTAATTGGTGATCACGATTTTAAGCGGGTGCACCACTACCATTACCCGGGGTGTAACCAAGTTTAGCTCATCACGCAATAAAGCTTCCAAAAGCGCTATATCAACCAGGTTATTATGGTGAGGGACGCCAACTGCCTCTAAAAATTTCAGGATCACCTTAGGCGGATATCCGCGCCTCCGCATGGCGGACAAGGTAGGCATGCGGGGATCATCCCAGCTGCGTACATATCCTTCCTTGACCAGTTTCAATAGCATCCTTTTGCTCATCACGGTGTAGCTGAGATTGAACCGTCCGAATTCAATCTGCCGGGGATGGTATATCTCTAACTCATCCAGGAACCAATCGTATAAAGGCCGGTGGTCCTCATATTCCAAGGAACATAACGAATGGGTAATTCCCTCGATAGAATCACTCTGTCCATGAGCAAAATCGTACATGGGGTAGATGCACCATTGATCACCCGTGCGGTGATGAGTGGAATGGAGAATCCGGTACATGACTGGGTCACGTAAATTCATATTTCCAGCAGCCATGTCGATCCTTGCCCGCAATACGCGCGCACCGTCCGGGAATTCACCTTTTCGCATACGTTCGAATAAGTCCAGATTTTCTTCGATTGTCCGTTCACGATAGGGGCTATTTTCCCCAGGCTCGGTTAATGTGCCACGGTATAATCTAATTTCCTCTGCGCTGAGATCATCCACATAGGCCTTCCCTTTTTTGATCAGCTTGATGGCAAATTCATACAGCTGTTCGAAATAATCCGAAGCATAAAAGAGGCGATCTTCCCAATCAAAACCCAGCCAGCGGATATCCTCCTGGATTGAGTCTACATATTCAACGTCTTCCTTGACCGGGTTAGTATCATCGAAGCGCAGGTTGCATTTTCCTCCAAATTCCTGTGCGATGCCAAAATCAATGGAGAATGCTTTGGCATGGCCGATGTGTAGATAACCATTCGGTTCAGGTGGGAAGCGGGTATGCACTCTGCCAGCAAATCTCCCTGATTCGATATCAGCCACTACCGCTTCACGAATAAAGTTACTGGGAGTGTTGGATGGTGTCTCAGTCATAAGCGTCCTCCTTCATGGCTTATCAAAACACCCCGGGTCAGTCTCGCGGGGTGTTTTGACCTTTGGCTGGGGGCAAAGGATTCGAACCTCTACATACAGATCCAGAGTCTGCTGTCCTACCATTAGACGAGCCCCCAGTAATGAACGGGAAAAATTTTACCACGCCAGCACCTTACCGTCCAGTCAGAGATGAGTACAGGCAAGTTTTACATTTTCTGGAGTATGTCGATTGCAGCCTGGATTCGTTCAAGTACTTTAGATTTTCCAATAATTTCCATACTTTCAAATAAGGGCGGACTCACCTTCTGCCCCGTTACCGCCACGCGGAGGATACCGAATACCTGCCCCGCTTTTAAGCCTGATTCTTCCACCAGATTACGCATGGGAGGTTCTGCCAGGTCTTTTTTCATTTCAGGCAAGGAGGCTAATATCTGGAAGGATTTGCGGGCGATTTCAGCCGATTCTGCTGGTGTCAGCTTGTCGCCAACCAGCTCGGTGGGATCGGGTGTGACCTGCTCTTTAAAGAAAAAACCGGCTTTCTCTACTATATCATCCAATGTCACCAAACGCTCGCTAATAATGGGAACAAGGCGATAAAGAATGTCTTTATCAAGATTGCACCCGGCATTGATAAGGTAAGGTGCTAATCTTTGGGCCAGATCTTCTCTGTCGAGATTACGTATATGCAAACCATTGAAATGGTCGAGTTTACTGAAGTTTATGGCAGCAGGGGAGGGGTTGAGATGTTCCAGGCTAAACTTTTCAATTAAATCCTGCATGGTGAAATATTCAGTCCGGTCATCGTAGCTCCAACCCATCAGTGCTACCCAATTGACCACGCCCTCAGGGATGTATCCCAGATCCTGTAAATCCTTGAGAAAAATCGAATGCCCTTCCTGGATGGCTTGAGAAACATCACGCTTGGCCATCTTCCCTTTACCACTAGGCTTGAGGAAGACTGAAAGATGTACCCATTGCGGTTCCTGCCAGTCAAAGGCACGGACAATCAATACATGCAGGGGGAAAGTCGATAACCACTCGGAGCCTCGGATGACGTGGGTGATACCCATTAAATGGTCATCCACCATGGCAGCCAGGTGATAGAGCGCCAAACCATCTGACCTCACGATGACGTGATCATCTACCGCGGAAGTATCCACTGTAATATCACCGCGGATCAAGTCATGGGCAGTTACCGAGCCTGTTTCAGGAACTTTAAATCGCACCACATACCGTTCACCCGCCGCAATCCTTTTTAACGCTTCGCCTGGGTCCAGACGGCGGCACAATCCATCATAACGTGTGTTTTCCTTACGACTTATCTGCTCCTTGCGTACCTGTTCCAGGCGTTCTGGCGTACAAAAACAGTAATACGCATGCCCTGATGCGATCAGCTGGCGGGCGTGTTCCTGATAGATATCCTTACGTTGGGTCTGATAATATGGCGCATATGGACCACCTACACCTGGTCCTTCGTCCCAATCGATACCCAACCAATGCAAGGAGTCGATTAATTCTTTCTCCGCTCCAGGCACGTAACGCTTCTGGTCGGTATCCTCGATACGCAGGATAAATTTTCCCCCCGTTTGACGCGCTAATAAGTAATTATATAAGGCAGTCCTGCCACTCCCCAGGTGAGTATGCCCTGTCGGTGAAGGAGCAAAACGAACACGAACCGGTTTAGCCTGATCCAAAGTAACCCTCCCAAGGATGATGATGCATCAGTGTAATAGGTGTGATGATACTAAAATAATGGCTAGAATTCTAGAGCTTTATGGCGTAAGATCACACTTTCCACCAGGCCTACTCCGAGTAGCAAGGAGAGCAAGCTGCTCCCCCCATAACTGATGAAGGGCAGCGGTAGTCCTGTGGCTGGTAAAAGTTTTAAATTCACGCCAATGTTTACCATACCCTGAAACGCCAGGAGCATTGCCACGCCATAAGCAATCAATGCCCCAAAAGTATCCCTTGAGAGCCTGGCAACTCTCAGACAGCGATAGATAATAAATAAAAGCAGTAGCATGATGATCACAGAGCCCACAAAACCAAATTCTTCGGCTGTAGCCGAAAAGATGTAGTCAGACCAACGTACTTTAAGAAATCGCAAATGAACCTGCGTGCCCTGGTTATATCCTTTCCCAAGCCAGCCTCCTGAGCCGATACTGATTAATGCTTGTTGAATGTTGTAAGTCTCACCCTGGGTCGCATTCGGATTGGAGACGAGAAAATTTAGAATCCTTTGTTTCTGGTAATCGGCTAAAAATGGAAAGGCTGCAAAAGGAGCTACCAAGCCTATGCCACCAAAGAAAAATAAGTATTTAAGCTTTAATCCACTTGCCCACAGCAAGCTGAACCAGATGGCCAAAATGACCAGGGATGTGCTCAGGTTAGGCTGCAGGATGATCCAGACCACAATACCCAGGGTAAACAATAAACTCCGGCCAATCCAGGCCAGGTTATCAAGTTTATCGATGTTTCGGGCAAAAAAATCGGATAATACCAAGATTACCACGATTTTAGCTATTTCAGAGGGTTGAATCAGGATGACACCAGTGTCAAACCAACGAGCCGAACCGTATAAGGCCTGACCAGCAATGGTCAGGGCACCCAAGAAGACCACAGTCACGATATACATTGGACGGCTGATGGATGCCCATAAGTGATAATCGATGATGGATACCACAAAAACGACGATAAATCCTAAGACTGCGAAAATCAATTGGCGCTGGACGATATTAGCTGTTTCCAGCTCGATATTTCCCGCGACAGCAGAACGGATCATCGTGATGCCAAAGATGGTCATCAAAGCTACTGCCCCCAATAACCAGAAGTCAAAGTGACGCCAATTCGTCTGACTCATTTAGGCACGCAAATCAAAGAACATAAAAATAAATGATTGATTTCTGATCTCATTCTACACATAATTCGCCCAATTATTTCACCATGTAAACCAACATTTCATATGATTACGGATTCACCGAACTATCGGCTGATTTTAATTCAAAATATGCTTCTAAAACCCGGCGGACGATGGGCCCTGCGACAGTTGAACCTTCCTGACCGTTATATACGAAAGCCACCACGGCAATTTCAGGGTCTTCATAGGGTGCAAAAGCTACTGTCCATGCGTGAGATGGCCAAGCGCCCGGTACGCATAAGTTTTTAGCCTTGGCAAATTCATCACAATACTCAGCGGTACCAGTTTTACCTGCGGCAGCAATGCTCACGTTTGTAAACTCCGATTTTAGGGTACCTTCAGTTACTGCTAACCTCATACCTGTGCGGATTTCATCAAATACCCAGGGTTGGACCGTTTTCATTTCACCGGTTGGCTGGCAGCCGCGGATGGTGTTATCTTCATACACCTGTATGACGGGATCGACGGTGAGATCCCAACGTAAATGAGGCGTAAAAGGTTGGATAACATTACCCTCACTATCGAGGACTTCATATAGAAGCGTTGGCGCCATCAACTTGCCACCATTTGCGACCGTGGCTGCAGACATTAATACCTGTAATGGTGTAGCCAGGTCATAACCCTGGCCTACACTGACGATATAGGTATCACCCGTTGACCAGCTTTCTCCTTGGTTGATGCGCTTCCATTGTGGATCTGGGATTAATCCCGATGCAACATCTGGAAGCTCAATCTCGGGCGTCTTATAACCGCTGGGTAAGCCGGCATATCCATCATCTAAGGTACCATAGCCCAAGGCACGGGCATATGTCCCAATCCGGCAAATCCCCAAGCTTGGATTAACTTCATCTTGATAACCACCACCCACCTTATAAAAATAAACATTACTCGAATTGGCAATGGCATGGACGAAATCAAGTTGTCCAAAACCATCGGGGTTAGACTTATAGATCCAATCAATAAAATCCCTGGGTTGTCCCGGGTCATTGGCATAATATCGCTCGGTAATGGTGATTTTTCCTGGCGTTTTAATGATCTCATCCGGGGTAACAATACCTTCATTCAATCCACCGGTTGCGGTGACCAGCTTGAATACTGAACCTGCGGGTAGTTCTGCACCAACAGCCAGGTTAAGTAACGGATTGCGTTTGTCAGAGATCAGCTGCTCATAATAATAGGCCGGGATCACCCTTGCCATACGATTGTTTTCATAGGTGGGATAATTCACCATGGCCAGTATCTCGCCGGTGCGAGGATTCATCGCAATCACTGCGCCACTCGTCATCCGTTCTTCACCTAATAATGTGTTCCAATCATTGATCTCATCGACTAATATTGACTGTACAGCCTGTTGCAAACGTGTATCGATGGTCAATACGATGCTTGAACCAGGTGTGGGTGCCACTGGTGGAACCATATCATCCAGGACCTGTCCGGCAATATCCCATTCAACCACCCTATTGCCATTCACACCTGCTAATAAATTTTGGAAGTACAGTTCCACACCGGCATAACCGACTTTGTCGCGATTGGGGATGAAGCCTGAATCCAGGTAAAACTCTTCTTCAGAGGCAGGGATAGGGCCAAGAAACCCAATGATTGAAGCTGTGAGGGAACCTGTCGGATAGTCTCTAACAGGCGCGACTTCTATCCCTGCGCCAGGCCAATTTGCTTCATTTTCCTGGATAGCTAAGGCAACTTGCTGGTTAATATCACAGGCTATTTTGACTGGTTCGAATGGTGCGGTGGTTTCACCATATAGGACAATCTGGGTTATGCCGTGATCAGATATGCAGGGTACATAAGGATTCTCAGTGGAGACTTCTCCACGATTTACCGGTACACCTGTGAGATCAGATATTGCCCGATAAATGCTCTGAACTTCTCCCTCATCATCCGGTAAATAGGCTGGTGTAATCACTACATTATATGATGGAATATTTCGCGCCAGGACAAATCCCGTGCGATCATATATCATTCCACGGGTGGCAGGAAGATTAATCTCATGGGTCCGGTTCTCGTTTGCTTGGGCCAACCAGGTGGAATACTGTAACACTTGTAAGTTAAACAAACGACCGACATAGATTAAAAATACCACAACCAAGATAACCCCGAAAATAATAATTCTCCAGGTTGTAACCATATTTTTTAAAGCAGCTGAACTTTTCATACTTCCAACTCTTCTGGATATAACCAACCAGCAACGTCACGCATAATCGAAAATACTGGGATTGCCAGGATGAGATTGAGTAAAAGGCTCGGTAGAAGGATCAAATTAAACATGTCTATAAAAGAAACACTCACACCCATTACTATGCGGGAAAGCATAGATATCACCTGAACCACGATTGTGGAGATAAATATTGCAGCTAACATGGCTAAAAAAGGTGCTTTCCATATACGGTGTCTTAGCAATCTCGTAATCCCAACACAAATGAGATATGCCACGATAAATGCACCAAAAGGCAATGCAGAGTACAGGCTAGCAAATATACCACCAATAAAACACCATTGCCATGCAGAATCCACTTGATCTTGAAGTGCCCAGGCCACGATAAACAATAATATTAAATCAGCCGTACCCTGTAATATTGACGTTGTACTGACTATTGTACTCTGGATAATGGCTAAAATCCCAAAAAGGATTAAGCCGACCAAGTTTATCATGATCTGGTACTCAGGGTGTGCTGGGGGTCGGGATCAGAGGTGTGATATCAACGGGTTGAAAATTCATGATGATCAACACGATATCAAGCTGAGAGAAATCCACGGCTGGTTGAACACTGGCAGTCTGAAACAATGAAGAGGCTTCATTCCTGATGGTAACAACCTGACCAACAACTATATTTGCAGGATAATTACCTCCCAGGCCAGATGTCATCACAAGGTCTCCTGCTTGAATGGTGACATTCTGGTTGATCATATTCAATTCTATCTCACCCGTGAGTTGACCGTTGAGAACAGCTTCAACATCGGATTGCTGGAGGATTACATTAATGTTTGATCCAGGATCGTTAATTAGTTGGACCCTAGCTGCTCCTGCAATTACCGCTGCAATGCTGCCAACCAAACCTTGTTGGGTAATAACTGGCATACCTTTTCGTAATCCGGCATCAGAACCTTTGTCTATGATGACATAATGCATGAATGGGCTTACATCACGGGCAATTACAGAAGCGGCACTATACTGGTTTTCAACATGTCTCCGTTCATAATCGACCAAGGTTGATAATAATTGAGCTTCAATAACTTGTTGCTGTAGCTCTACAATTTGCACCTGTAATCGTGAATTCTCTGCTTCTAATTCAGCATTTTTTTGCCGTAAAGTAGTCATATCCTCTGGCTGGGCAATCAAGCTTTGGACCGCTTGATAACGTTTCGCCAGCCAGCCTTGTGCTGAAATGATTGGATTTATCAATATCCGGGAGAGTGGCGTCAGATATCCGCCAAGAGCCAGACCTATTATTCCAAGGACTAATAACAAAAATATAAATATTCGGAACGAATGCTGTGAATTTGATTTCATATGAACAGGGCAGGTTGGTTATTGGGCAGCCAGGACAATAATTATATCCTTGGCGCGACCTTGATGAAATTCGCTAACTGTGTCGTCCGTCTCCAGTACGTTCAAGTCCGGTTAATAAATTACTCAAGTGATCATAATCCTCCAGGATTGATCCAGCACCTCTGGCGACACAGCTCATTGGATCTTCCGCTACCCAGACGCGGATTCTTAGTTCATCGCTTAATCTTCGGTCTAACCCTTGTAATAAGCCACCCCCTCCAGAAAGGCAGACGCCGACCTCCATCAAATCTGCAATAATCTCAGGAGGTGTTTCATCCATGGCATCTTTCACGGTTTCAATGATCGTATTCACAGAAACAGAAATTGCTTCTCGAATTTCCACTGAAGATACTTCCACACTTTCTGGCAGGCCGGTGACCAGATTTCTACCGCGTAAAAGAACGGTTTTTTCCTCTGGTAAATGAGCAGCTGAGCCAATGCTGATTTTTGCTTGTTCTGCGATGCGTTCACCGATCAGTAAATTATATTTATTGCGCATGTATTGGACGATATCTTGATCCATCTCGTCGCCAGCAACGCGCAGAGAGCGTGAGATGACGACACCGCCCATGGCGATGACCGCTACTTCTGAAGTACCGCCGCCAATATCAATGATCATGCTCCCACGGATTTCATTGACGGGTAAACCTGCTCCTAAGGCGGCAGCCATAGGCTCTTCAACCAATCCAGCTTCTCTTGCTCCGGCAGACATGGCAGCATCATAGACTGCTCGTTTTTCGACCTCGGTGGCTCCAGAAGGGATTCCGATAACTACGCGAGGTCGCGGGACGGGTACAATGCTTTGCCGATGAGCTTTTTCAATAAAGTACTCAAGCATTGCCTGGGTGATTTCAAACTCTGAGATTACCCCATCACGCAATGGCCGCACAGCAATTACATTGGGTGGGGTTCTGCCCATCATCTCTTTAGCTTCAGCGCCAATGGCGAGAGGGATTCTCGTTCTTTTATCAATGGCGACCCAGGAGGGTTCATTAATCACAATACCCTTACCGCGCACATTGACCAGCGTATTTGCGGTGCCCAGGTCAATACCAATATCAAGCGAGAAAAAACCTAAAAGCCAATTGAGAGGATTAAACGCCAATTTTAGCTCCGGGTGTCTTTTCTGCTAGGGGCGCATGGCTTGAAAATGGCCATCGAACGGATTATACCATTACGCATCGAGATAAAATGTATGGTACGGATTGACGCATGGGTTTCCCCAGGCAATATGCATCACCCGATTTGTGAGATCAATCACCATCGAATTTACAGTTTTTTCTCGATCCAATGGATCCATATCGTCCTCGGCGTGATTGCAGATAGAATTAGGGAAATTGAGGTGATCCTGTTGAATGTTCTGTATTGATTTGATGGTATGTTGGTCCGTTTTTCGTAATAAACGATCTGCCCGAAAATAGCGTACGCGTGTGGATATCAACTCGTCCGGTTCATCCTCGATCATTCGCATGTTAGCATCCAGGTAGTGATTGGTATGCACCATATACCCATCCTGTGCGGATAGGATGGCAAATTTCCTTGAAGAAACTTCGATGCTATAAATTTCTCCAGACTCATGAGCCAGCAGATGATTGTATCCAGCTGCCCTGCGTGGTATAAGAATATGGCGGATAGCTTCCGTAGGAGTCTTGGCTGCCAGGACAGCTCGTGATACAATCAGGCGTGGAATTCCTATCCGGCTGTCATTAGGATAGACTGAGTCACAGCATTGAGCTATCCCGTAAGCATTAAACCCAATGTTTGGTAAAAGTGGGCCGTAAGTCATGGCGAGAAATGGGGGATCGTCATGTGGTTCAGCATGGATTAAATACACATCCGGCTCATCTTCAGGGATCCAATCTTCATTATGAGCGACCAAAACGTGACCATCCGCAGTGTTTGTCTCATTTACCGCCATGCTGGTGCACTTACTTAGATGCAACGCATCCATGGTAACTGCCTCAAGTGCGTTCACAACTCCAACGTCGTCAAATTCCACATTCGCCCCCTCAGAAAGACCGATCATTTCTTCAACGTATTCTGGATATCGCTCTTGCGCGAATGGTAGGTATTTCCGTGCTTGCATCCGAGCACCTTCCCAATCGAGCTCTAAGGTTTCGTAGGCTGTATCAATTAATTGACGCGTATTCTGCACGTGGTGTTGTATCTTTTCCCTGAACGCTTCGCCAATCTGTCTACCCATCTCTTTATGAGAACCGCTCACTTTAATGATTGGAATTGGGTCGGAGTGTAGAAATTGGCTTGGAATATTAATTTCAACATTCATAATTCACTTCTTGATATATATTAGTAGTTCGCTTTAATCCATCTAACTTCCGATTTTGCGACCTGATTTGCTTAATTGATTAATAAGCAATTCCGATGGATCACAAAATTCTATCTTCGGGGTATTGTGTGCATCCGTTTTGCGGAGAATGTGAAAAGTATAGCATATAATCTGCAGATTATCTTCGCTCCTATAGTAAGCAATCATTCGGATCGTACCTTCCTTATAGCAATTTTTTCTCTACAAAATTCCAGAAATTGGATATCTCCCTAAAGCAACCAGATATTGAGACAAACCTACTTAATAATTACAAATTACCGGATAGATTCCCTGATCGAATCCCCGGATAGAAAATTTTCTGAAGTAGTGTAATTGATTACGGTTTAGAATAATATTGCAATGCGATGCGTAATCGTGTCTCGACTTCTTGAGGTGTATCGCGGGGGATATATTGCAGTGCAGCTTGTGCTTCTACCAGGCTATATCCTAAGGCAGTCAATGCTGCCAGAACCTCGGTATCCACATCACTGATTTTTGATAGGGGAATAAACCCCTCGCTAGCTGGTAGTCGGTCTTGCAGATGGAGCACAATTTTTTGAGCGGTCTTACTACCAATCCCTGGAACCCGGTTGAAAACCTCCGGTTGATCATTATAGACTGCTCGTCTGATCGTATCTGGTGTAAGAGTCGACAAGATGCTCATTGCCAGGCGCGCTCCAATTCCATTGACGGTTAACAAAAGGTCAAATACTTCACGGCCTTCCTTGGTTTCAAATCCACATAATGTCCAGGCATCCTCGCGAATGATCAATCTGGTATATAAATAAATTGCTTCTGAGGGTTGCAATCGATCTTTCAGATAAGTAGGCACCATAACATGAAATCCAATCCCGTTGACATCCACGATGATGCCATCAGTTTCCAGTGATATAACATTTCCATGCAGTATGGAAATCATTTTTCCTCCTGATTTCCCTTTTTCATATGCTTATAGCGAGGACCACCGTGAGGTAATCGCCATGGATAGGATTCTACCAGCACTTTTCTCGATGAGTATGAGCTCTCCAGAAGATAAATTCCCTTTAAAATTACCCATCATCTCTTGAATTGCGAAATGAAGTGATAATGCCGAAGCCCTAATTGCGTAAGCAGTAATAATTACAAACAACGGCTTTGAAGCCAATATAGGTTTAATTTCCTGGAGAAGAAAGGGCAGCATCTTGAAATACTCCCATACCTCTCCCTTGGGACCTCGACCGAATTTCGGTGGGTCCAGGATAATCGCTTCATAATGAATCCCTCGACGCTGTTCGCGCATCACAAATTTCAGCGCATCATCAATGATCCAGCGAACAGGTTTACCGCTTAACCTGGAGAGGCGTTGATTTTCTTTGGCATATTGGATCGTTTTCTTGGATGCATCCAGATGCGTCACATTCGCGCCGGCTATAGCTGCTGCCAGTGAGGCGATACCAGTGTATCCGAATAAATTAAGCACATTTACTGGTTTGGGAAAGGTTGATATTTGCTCACGGATCCAATCCCAATGGCTCGCCTGTTCTGGGAATACTCCTAAATGTCTAGAATTACTGGTTCGTGCCAGGAAAGATAAATCCTGGTAATGCATCTCCCAAGTTGGCTCTATTTGTCTTTGATATTGCCACTTTCCACCACTTTCTTCATTGGTCGGTTGGAACACACCATCGACATCTTCCCATTCGGCAGGTTGTAGAGCAGGGTTCCAGACTGCCTGGTGTTCGGGTCGCACAAATTTATATCGACCAAAACGTTCCAGTTTAAGACCCTTACCACTATCCAATAATTCATAATCTTTCCAAAGGTGCGTGGAAAATAGTTCAATCTCAGGTAGTGAGCTCACAGAGTTTACTCCGTTTACTATTAGCTGGCACTTTCAAAGAAACCGCGGATTCTGGCGCTGTGAATATGGCAAATCGCAACAGCCAGCGCATCTGCAGCATCGTCTGGACGTGGAAGTGCTTCCAAACCTAAGATTGTTTTCACCATCTGCTGCACCTGATTCTTGTCCGCCCCTCCATAGCCAGCAACAGCCTGCTTTACTTCTAATGGTGTATATTCACCGATCTGTAATTTAGACTCTGCCATGACCAGTAATGCTACCCCCCTAGCCTGGCCGACATTCAAAGCCGTGCGTACATTGCGTTCAAAAAACAACTTCTCCACAGCTCCCATATCGGGTTGGTGGAGAAGAATCAATGCCTTTATTTGTTGGTAAAGATGAACTAATCGATCGGGTTGAGGTAGCTCCGAACTGGTTCGGATTACCCCATAATCCATTACATGAAGACTCCCATCATGTTTTTCCTCAATAATCCCAAAACCAGTAAGTGCAATCCCGGGATCTATCCCTAAGGTGATCATCCTCGCCTTATAATTTATCCCCCTTCAAGTTTGGCCATCGCTTCGTCTGTTATGGTCAGATTTGAATATACCTCCTGTACATCATCCAGGTCTTCGAGTAGCTCAATGGTACGCATTACCTGGACAGTAGCATCGGGCTCCAATTCAATCTCATTCTTAGGGATGAGGCGTAAACCCGCTTCTTCTGGTTGTATTTTGGCAGCAGTTAAGCTATCCAATATGGCTTTGAAAGAATCAACCGGTCCAATAATCTCGATGGTATTTTCATCAAAAATCACATCATCCGCCCCAGCTTCAACGGCTAGCTCAAAAACCTTGTTTTGATCCACGCCTTCTGCAGGGAAGGAGAAGTAAGCGGATCGGTTGAATTGCCATCCCACTGATCCTGCTTCAGCCATGCTTCCGCCATTGCGAGTGAGGGCATGGCGAATCTCAGCCACGGCGCGATTTCGGTTATCCGTAACCACCTCGATCATTAATGCAATCCCATGGTTGGCGTACCCTTCGTAATATACCTGTTCCAGGTCGCCCCCTTCGCGATTTTCTCCGGTTCCGCGTTTTATCGCTCGCTCGATATTATCCTTGGGCATATTTTGAGCCCGGGCACGCTCAATAGCAAGTTCCAGACTGACATTGGTCGCTGGGTCACCACCTCCAACCCGGGCAGCCAATGCGATTTCTCGCGCTAGGCGCGTAAAGACCTGTCCACGTTTGGCATCGGCAGCCCCTTTCTTACGCCGAATTGTCGCCCAATGTGAATGTCCAGACATAAAAACACTCCTATGGATTACCTTTAGAATTTACTATTCGCTGCGTGAGGATGCAAATTATACCATGCCTACTCTGCGCCGCGGATGAATGCCTCGGTCATCTCCCGGGCAACCTCATCTTTAAATTGCTTTGGAGGCGTCTTCATAAAATATGACGATGGCCCGATCAGTGGACCTGTGATTTTTCGATCCAAGGCAAGTTTAGCGCAGCGAACTGCATCGATCACCACTCCCGCAGAATTTGGCGAGTCCCATACTTCAAGCTTTGCTTCAAGATTCAAAGGAACATTGCCGAATGTGGTCCCCTCCATCCGGATATAGCACCATTTGCGATCGGTTAACCACGGTACATAATCACTGGGACCCACGTGAATATCTGTTTCAGCCAAAGTATATGGTAACATACTCGTTACTGCACCAGTTTTTGATATTTTCTTTGATTCCAAACGCTCACGTTCAAGCATATTAAGAAAATCCGTATTACCACCAAAATTCAATTGATAAGTCCGGTCCACTTTCACC
>JBAQFX010000050.1:0-4066 GCA_049287485.1 Anaerolineales bacterium | reverse complement strand
GAAAATGTATTCCAAAAAGCAAAGAAGATCTGAACTCTGGCAGGTGAGGGGGCATCAATGGAAAAAGAATTACTTTTATCAAATACATGATTATTTCCAGCTGAAGTAACAATGATTTGTATAGTTGTGCTGCTTATGCTGATGGGTAGGGTGTTTTTATTAAAACTAATCATAAGGCTTTCTGTGGATGGGTCACGTACGATTAATAAAGCCATTCCTAAAACTGAAATATACTGATCATCTATAACCACGATATTACCCCGAGCAGGTATTTTTATCAGATAATCCCAATTAATATCTGTGGTAATTGACTCACTGGAACCACTATTGAACTCAGATAAACCACCTGGATTCGTATTAAAGAGAATATAAATATCTATTCCTATGACAGAAGCCATTTCCAGGAAATCCAAGCGGATTTGTACAGATTGATTATCAATTCTTGAATAAAGTGCAATTAAATCCTGTTCCGGCTCTGAAGCATCAATCGGATCCAAAGATCGTAAATCAGCGTATTTCCAACTTTGCAAAGAGGCATTACTCGAATTCCACTGTTTGTATTGGCATCCGATGAGAAAAAAAGATAAACAGATAAAGACAAGCCACTTTTTAAAATGGTATTTATTCATATCGGTTTTTTTAATATACCCGTATTGGACTATATTCACATAATATTAACCTACAAAAGCAATAAATATCTTTTAGTCGTGTAAAATATAACGATAGGGTTATAATTAACAATAATAATACAGAATAGGTTGTTATTGGGAAAACATGATAGGAGATCACCTATGAAACGCATAATTTCAATCATAATTAGTTTTTTCGCATTATTTTCATTAGTAATGCCAGTCTCAGCAGCAACACTTTCATCACAATTACATCCGTACTTTAATATCCTGGAAGTCGTAAAAGATCAAACTGTGACGATACAGGTATTTAATTTCCCTGCCAGTGATACATTTCGAGTTACCATGGGCGTCTATGGTTCCTATGGAATTGGAGGTGTTGTTGTTGGATTCACCGATAGCGGAAATGGTGGTTCCTTCGAAGTAACATACACGATCCCATCAACTCTGGCTGGATATGAAAGAATTGCCATTCGATTATATAGTCCAACGAGTGGTTACTATGCGTATAATTGGTTCTGGAATAATCCTGGTGCACAACCAAGTTCAACCCCGATTCCTGGTTATAGCGGATTCCCAACATTTTCCATAGAATCGGTAGTTAAAGATCAATCAGTCACAATACTGACAAATAATCTACCTCCTAATGATACTTTTACACTTACGATGGGGAATTATGGAACCAAAGGTATCGGTGGACTGGTTGTTGATACCACCGATTCCGGTACAGGTGGATCGATTGAGTTGACTTATGCATTACCCTCAGAGTTGTTAGGCATGGATCGAATTGCAATACGATTACAAAGTCCTACAACAGGTTACTTTGCCTATAACTGGTTCTATAACAACACGGCCACTGCCACGCCGACTCAACAACCAACACCCACCGCAACTCCCACACCAACAGGATATAGCGGATTTCCCACTTTTACAATCACGGCTGTGGTAAAAGATAACACTGTAACGATAAATGGAATTAACTTCCCAGCAAATGACAGCTTTACTGTCTTGATGGGTGCATATGGAACTCGTGGTATTGGTGGGATAAATGTGGGCGACACAGATACCAATGAAGGAGGATCAGTAACTGCTACATACAACATTCCAACATCTTTGTTGGGTGCAACCCGCATTGCCATCCGCTTACAAAGTCCAACCAGTGGATATTTCGCCTACAATTGGTTTTGGAACAGTACTACACCTTAGCTCCTGGCTAGGTTTCTACGATAGACATGAGGATCATAAACTTCCATAAGCATATGATCCTCATGTTCGTTTTAAACAAATTAAGGTTATGCTTTCTCTCTGAATATCGCCGTTAGAGTCATGTCATCGGATAAATCTGCTCCATCGATGAATTCGAAAACTGATCTTTCTACAACATCAAGTAATGATTTTGGATTAGTAAAATCATTATCCAATAATGTGTTAAATAACCTTTCCGTTCCATACATCTCTCCCTGGAGGGAGAACGCTTCTGTTATTCCATCAGTGTATAACATCAACCAATCACCACGATGAATCATAAGTTCACGATCGTCAATATCAATATCACTAAATATTCCCAATGCCATCCCAGTGCGAGTAAGTTCCTTAAGTTCGTCTCGATTGGTTTGTTTAAGTATTGGTGGATTATGCCCACAATTTGCATAAACGAATTTTCCTGATCTCAAAGATAATACACCATAAAATATCGTAACAAACATTCCATTTTTAATATCTGGGATTAGTAGTTCGTTGACCTGCTTGAGGACAGAAGAGGGTGATGGTTTTTCTTTTGCTGCGGCTCTGATTAATGTCCGGATCAAGGTCATAAATAACGCCGCTGGCATTCCTTTATCAGCCACATCTGCTATCACAATACCTATTTTATCTTGGTCAAGGAACAGGATGTCATAAAAATCTCCTCCAACCTGGCGTGCCGGCTGCCACCTTACATCAAAATCCCATCCCGGGTACTGTGGTATCTTGTCAGGAAGAAATGCTGCTTGAATCTCCCTTGCCAGTTGTAACTCCCTTTCCATAATTTCACTCTTTACAGCTTCTTGTTGTAATAGCTCATTCTTGATTGCAATAGCTGCCTGTTGAGTGATACCTTTTACTATTTCTATGCGTTTTTCTCGAATATGTTGAGAGGGTGTTCCCCTGACCAGGTCTTCTTCCTCGATCAACATCACCCCAAGATTCTCACTCTTGATTGATATTGGAAATCCAATTAGTAATCTTTCCCTCATATTTAACGAACGATCGGTAATCCTGACGGAAACATCAACGTCATGCTCGGATTTCATTTCTTCCAGGACAAGATATTCTCCTGCTGATATCTCACTCCATGATAACGGTGAGTGATTTATTCCAAGGGGATGATATATGATCTGATTACTTTTATGAATAGCATCAATGAATGGAAATTCATTACCTTTGATTATCTGGTCCATGAGCTCCAGGTCACTTCTGGAAAATCCAAAATATTGAGATTGACGGAATACCAATTCTTTATCATCCCATAGATAAATGATGCACCGTTTTACACCTACCAGGATAGGTGTAATGCGGACGATTGAACCCAGGATTTCTTCCAGTTGGTTAAGGCTTACAATTGCTTGAGCAACCTGTAATAAAGCAACTGAAATATATGCTTCCTCTTCTTGTGATTTTACTAATTGTAGATTTTCAATGGCGATTGCTGCCTGACGTGCAGCTCCTTGAATTAATGTATATTTTTCATCCCACACTTCTTGAGAAGAATTTATATCAAGATTTGAGCTCGTGAAGTCAACCAGAAGAGCGCCGCATATATTGTTTTGAGTAATTAATGGGAATAAAATCAAAAGCTCATTATCTAAATCATAATTTGGAAATATGCTTGTTGCGATTTCATCCGAGATTGTGTCAGAATTCAATACAATTGGGCTTATATATTCCTTTAGTTTTTCGAAAGCAATCACAGAACCCGAAGATAAATCCCATGCCTCTAATCTGGCTGATTGCTCTTCATCAAATCCATTCGATCCTCCAATGGCAAATGCTTCAATGGATGGATCCCATAGAAAAACTGCGCATGCCTGAACACCAATCAAATCTGGTAATATTCCCACCACAGTTTCCAACAATTCATCTAGGTTTGTAATCAATTGAGTCGCCTCAGTAATTTGCAATAGAACTGTGGAGACCCAGGCCTGGTCGTGGGCTACAGTATATAACCGTGTGTTCTCAATCGCTATAGAAGCATAATTGGCAATTACAGAAACAAGTGATTTTGTTTCATTATCATATTGTTCTGATAGATGATGTACAAAAACAATCACGCCTATACTCTGGTTTTTAACTACCAGGGGTATTCCGATAGCAGAATAATCGTTTGTAAAATCTAATAAAGCGCCTAAAGGCTCATACACCGAGTTTGGTTCCCGTATTTTTGCAATGTTAGCGTTTAT
>JBAQFX010000049.1:0-8521 GCA_049287485.1 Anaerolineales bacterium | reverse complement strand
GCATATAACATTATTACCAATATATATTTTTATTTCTTATGTTTGTATAAAAACAGCAATAAAATTATCCCATTTTCTCAAGATTAATATGCTAATTGGAGCAGAATTAGTTTTTGGTGTTTTGCTTATTTATAATATTGCGGGTATCATACCAGTTGAAATTCGAAAACAAGAAACCAGTCAACCAGAACAAGTTAATTTATCACCCGTTACAACCGAGGTAGGAAATATCCAGCGACCTGATGTATATTATATTGTTTTGGATGAGACTGCAGCATTTAATGTAATACGGACATATTGGAATTATGAAAAGGTTGACGATTTCGAAAATTTTCTTAAAAATAAAGGCTTTTTTATTGCTGAAAATAGCAAGAGCAAAACATATGCGACCCTGATAGAGATTGCTAGTAGATTGAATATGCAGGATATGAGTAGTAATGAAAAAGGATTTACCGAACAAGATTGGTTTGAGGCGATTTCGAATAATAAGGTAATGCAAATATTTAAGCAGCTTGGCTATACAACAATTACGATTGACCAGGTTCATGCTCCATTTGGGTATGTTAATAAAACACCAATAAATGCTGATTATAACTTAACGGCGGATAAAACATATTCCGACATATTGTCATTCGACGAATTTTTCTATTTAGTGTTTAACCGTAGTATGTTGCGCCCATTGGACGATATGGTACAACAATCGTTTGATCCGTTAATTAACCAACATCGAAACAATGTATTGTTCTTTTTTGATAAATTAGCCAATCTGGATTCTATTGCTTCCCCAAAGTTTGTTTATGCACAAGTCCTACTAACCCATATTCCCCTTATATTCGATGAAAACGGAGGAGAGATAGACACTAAAAATCACTATAATTGGAATTATTATATTGAGAGTTATAAATTTGAAATAACTAAAGTGACAGCTTTGATCAATGCTATATTAGCAAAAGCAGATCCAAGTAACCTACCAATAATTATCATTCAATCTGACCACGGTTTCAGGAATATTAAAGACCTTCCTACAAGTGTGTTATTACCGAATTATCCTGAAGAATATAAGTACGCAATTTTGAATGCTCTCTTATTACCCGGCTACGATATATCTCAATTACCAGATAACCTGAATCCGATCGACACATTTATCATAATATTTGATCATTACTTTAACCAAGACATCCCAATGCAATAACTGTATTAATCCAATCCATCTGGGCTAAAGACTTCTCCTTTCCCGAACCATCAAATTACAATCACTTCAGTTGTCCACAATTATTGCTGGACTTATCGACATCTTCCCTCCTTTAACCAGTTATTCTTGCCCACTATTCCGATTTAAGGTATCATGATTGAGATATGATATGAGGGACATTTTTAGGGATGCAATATTGGGAGCATAATTCATTGTGAATCAATTTATCACCACCGAAACCCTGATCATTGAGCTATTACTGATTGTTTCAATCGTAGCTGTTGCCGTGCGACGTTTGCGCATCCCGTACACAGTCGCATTGGTAATCGCGGGACTCCTGATCACTTTCCAAACAACGATAAAAATCGAACTTACTCCAGAACTAATCCTGTCATTATTTGTCCCACCGCTGATATTCGAAGCTGCCTTCCACCTAAATCTTCAAGAGTTACGTAAAAATTTACCCGCCATCCTGCTCCTGGCTGTTCCCGGGGTTATCCTCACCATGTTCATCATTGGCGGAATACTGGCTTTCAGCATTAAGTTGAGTTTACCCATCGCTTTGCTCTTTGGTGCCCTGATCGCCGCCACCGACCCAGTTTCCGTGGTGGCACTTTTCCGTACCTTGGGAGTGCCTAAACGCCTTTTAGTGCTCATTGAAGGTGAAAGCTTATTCAATGATGGAACAGCTATCGTTTTATTTCAATTGATGCTCGCCATCGTTCTGACCAGCAAGTTCAATTTGGTTAATGGCATAGCAGATTTCTTCAGGATATCCATTGGAGGGATACTGGTAGGCTTGGCGCTCGGTTGGTTGATTGCACAATTTATCTCCAGGGTAGATAATTATCTGATCGAAACCACGCTCACCACAATCCTTGCTTTCGGCGCTTATCTTGTTGCCGATCGGCTTTCCTTCAGCGGTGTGTTAGCAGTGGTTGCTGCGGGTGTCATGAATGGTAATATCAGTCCACAGGGGATGAGTCCTACCAGTCGTATTGTGATCTTTAACTTTTGGGAATACGTCGCTTTCCTCGCCAACTCCTTGATCTTCCTGTTAATCGGTTTACAGGTTAATATCACTGCCATGCTTGCTTCTTGGCAGCCCATTCTGTGGGCTATCCTGGCAGTCTTCGTAGCCCGCATCATTGTGGTCTATGGATTGAGCTGGTTAGTCAAGCAAGTTGCTGAACCGATACCTGTCCGTTGGCAGCACGTCCTTAATTGGGGTGGATTACGTGGTGCCATCAGCCTGGCGCTAGTCCTAAGCTTACCACTAGCTTTATCCTCAGACCGTGATATGTTGCGCGTAATGGCTTTCGGAGTAGTATTATTCACCCTGATTGTGCAAAGTACCACCATGAGTCCGCTTATCCGTTGGTTAAAAGTAATTACGCGCAGCGAAGCTCAAATCAAATACGAGACGCAACACGCACGCCTCACTGCTTTACGCAGTGCTGACACTCGGATGGACCGCATGCATGATGAAGGGTTATTATCCAGCCATACCACGGAAAAACTTAAGCGCTTTATTACCCAACAAGCCACATCTTTGGCAGTTTCAGTGCGCGACCTCTTGCTTGCCGATCCTGCATTGGAAGCGGAAGAGCTTGATACTGGCTGGCGAGAGTTGTTGCGTGCCCAGCGTAATGCTATTCTAAGCTTGCGCCGAGATGGGATCATTTCGGAAGATGTGTTTGAAGAATTGACTGCTGAAGTGGATGCTCAGCTAAGTGAAGGTTACTCTCTTGAAAGTGAAGAAACCGAGACTCGCACGCAATTCCTGGAAATAACCATCCCAGATGATTCTCAAGCGATTGATAAAACCATCGCTGAATTGGGTATCCCCCGTCCTGCGGTAATGGTTTCTATTAAACATGATGATGAGCTGATCATCCCACGGGGTGACACCACATTGCATGCCGGGGATGTGGTTACTTTCTTCAGCGAGCGTGAATATGTCGGCCGCCTAAAGGAATTACTGCAGTCCCCCCATAATCTAAATCCCATAGATAAACCAGGTCACAATGGTATCGAACAAAGCTGATTAGCATTATTCATATTAACTGAGCCCAGATTTCGCAATCCTTTGATTTTTAGGTCTATAATTTACTAGATCGAACAAAAATATGCAGAAAATAAATATACGCCATTGGTATGAGCGCTTTCAATTATCAGAGACCATAATCCTGTGGGGGCTAGCTGTGGTGGTTGGCCTGACCACAGGAGTAGGCGTATGGTTATTCAAACAATTAATCAACCTGATCCATCTAGCAGAATACTCATGGCTAGGTAAGCTCCTCTCCAACTTCGGAAGCTGGACGTTAATGCTGCTACCAATCCTGGGTGGGATAGTGGTTGGCTTGATTATTCATTTTTTTATCAGGGGAGAACGTCATCATGGTGTCGCCGGTGTCATGGAGTCTGTCGCACTTTCAAGTGGTCGCCTGCGTTATAAACGTGGCCCAGTAAATATTATTGCTTCTGCAATTTCTATCGGCAGTGGAGCATCAGTTGGCCCTGAAGATCCATCAGTGCAAATTGGTTCTTATCTCGGTTCGATGTTCGGCCAGGTGCTACATTTTTCCGACGAGCGTATGCGCGCGCTGGTGGCCGCTGGGGCAGCCAGCGGTATCTCTGCTGCGTTCAATGCCCCTATCGCGGGTGTCTTTTTTGCCCTGGAGATCATTCTTGGTGAAATTACCGGCAGTGCCTTTGGTGTAGTGATGCTGGCATCGGTCGTCTCTGCGGTCTTCACTCAAATAGTTGCTGGTACCCAACCGGCGTTTCAAATTCCTCCATATACCTACAGCATCAATTGGCAGCTCCCGCTATACCTGGTGTTGGGATTAATTGCCGGACCGGTGGCATCAGCATACATTCGCTTGCTATATCTGGCTCAAGATACTTTTGCTCGTTTGAATGTCCCTCGTTGGCTTAAACCCGCCGTTGCAGGCTTGATATTAGGGATTGTCGGGTTATTCCTTCCTCAGATTTTAGGTGTTGGATACGATACGATTGGAAATATATTAAATGGGAGCCTCGCAGGTGTAATGATATTGCTTGCACTGACAGCCGCTAAATTAATCCTAACTCCCACCAGTATCGGCGGTGGCTTTCTTGGGGGAGTATTTGCTCCCTCGCTTTTCATTGGCGCTGCCCTGGGGGGTGCTTTCGGCCATGCTGCCAGCCTCATCATTCCCTCTCTCGGTATATATCCCCCTACTTTCGCTATGGTTGGCATGGCTGCAGTATTGGCTGGGGCAGTCCATGGACCTCTGACTGCAATCATTTTACTTTTCGAAATGACCAACGATTACCACATCATCTTACCAGCTATGTTTGCTGTTATTGTCAGTCTGGTCCTTTCTCAACGATTAGTGCGTGATTCGATCTATACGCTTGGATTGGCACGTAGAGGTATTCGTCTCGAAAGAGGTCGAGATGTAGAGGTGCTTGAAACCGTTACCGTTGGCGAAGTAATGCAGCCAACACCATGTACTTTGCTTGATACAGCCACTTTGGCTGAGGCCTCTGAATATTTTATGGAATCCCATCATCATGGAGCCCCCGTGGTGAATGCCAAGGACGAATTGGTTGGCATATTCACTCTTCAAGACCTGGATGCTACCCAGGCTTCACAGTGGCTAAACCATACTGTAGGTGAGATGTGTACACACCGTTTGTTGGTAGCATATCCCGATGAGACTATTGGATCTGCATTGCGACGGATGGGTCAGCGTGATATTGGCCGCATGCCGGTTGTACCCCGTGATAATCCGCATCAGCTACTCGGTTTATTAAGACGCGTCGACCTTTTGCGCGCTTATGATGCGGCTCTCACCCGTCGAGCAGCCAAACGGCATCGCGTTGATCAGTCCCGTCTTGATGCAATGACTCCCGAGAAGGTTAAAATCGTAGATGTATTCGTTGAACCAGGATCTGTGGCATCTGGAAAGCAGGTGAAGGATTTACGCTGGCCTCCCGATAGTATCGTTGTAAGTATTAGCCGTCGGCAACACGTAATCATTCCACGCGGTGACACAAAGATTTTATCCGGGGATACATTAACCATTGTGACAGAAGACCCCTCAATAGATGAAGTTAAAGCATTAGGCGAAACTCAATCAGCAGAGACATCTACCAGTGATCAACGTGATGGAGAAAATTAGCTCAATATTCCAATCATTATCCTCTACTCGTCGTAATGAAGTGTTAATTGAGCTCGAACAGGCTTCTTCGCCTGGGTTCGACTACTTTTTAATGATCGTCCTGTCTTGCAGCATCGCAACTTTTGGATTATTAACCGATTCAGCCGCCGTTATTATTGGAGCGATGCTTGTCGCTCCATTAATGTCACCCTTGCTCGGCCTTTCGCTGGCCTCTGTTGCTGGTCGGGAGCGAATGTTTCAAAATGCAGTCATTTCCCTGATTGAGGGGATTGCTTTTTCAGTATTACTCTCTTTAATCTTGGGATTGATTGCCAAGATTTTACCCTTTACTGTTTTAACCGTATTACCCAGTGAGATCATGGCTCGCACAAAACCGACGCCATTTGATCTCGGAATCGCTATTGCAGGAGGCGCAGCAGCTGCTTATGCTCTTGCTCAACCAAGACTGTCTGCCGCATTACCTGGCGTTGCCATTGCAACTGCCCTGATGCCACCTATATGTACGGTTGGAATAGGCATCGCAGTAGGAAATTCGAGTGTTGCCCTCGGTGCAAGCCTGTTATTTCTTACCAACCTGACTGCAATTTCATTTGCCGGCATTCTCGTTTTTGCAGCCCTTGGGTTTCGTCCTGTGCGAGGGGATAATGCCTGGCACCGCATCACGCGCAGTTTATTCTACTCGGCAATATTAGTCCTGTTGACTGCAATCCCATTGATCATATTGACTTTAAAAGTGGTCAAAACAACCCAATTGTTGCAAGAAGTTAGGACCGCGGTCATATCCGAGCTATCCAGGTTTCCAGACGCACAATTGGTGGATGTGACTACCGACACCAGTGACTCCACTTTACACTTGCAGGTTACCATCCGTTCATCAATTCAACCTGACTACTTTCAAGTAGTCGATTTGCAAAAAGCCATTGCGGCTAGATTGCAGCGCACAATTGCCCTGCAATTAACCATCATCCCTGTCACGCGGTTAGATCCGCTTATCCCACCAACTTTCACTCCAACCGCTACACCTGGCCCAAGTTACACCCCCACTCCAACCCCTTCAGCCACCATTACCGTGATTCCCACGCTTACCCCGAGTCTTACTCCAACTCCTACCAACACTTCCACACTGACTCCTACCTTTACCCCCACTCTTACCCCCACCCCCACTCCCGTCGTTGCTTACATTGCCGATACGGGTGGCCTGGGTATTTATCTAAGACAATCTCCAGCCGGCAAGATCATTGGTGCTCTTCCCGAAGGTTCTGAAGTCCAGATTCTATACCAGCGTAAAACAGTTAACAATATCGAGTGGATTGAAATACGCGATTTATTTGGTCGGCAGGGGTGGGTACCAGCAGTTTTTCTGGTGGTTAGACCCTGATATTTTTATCCGTTTACGTTCTGCCCGGTCTATCGATTGGATAGATTGGCAATGCTTCTATCTCCGACTTATTTATTTTCAGATATACATTGTCTTTATCGATATGATCTATCTTAGCCACAGGGATACAGATATCTTTTTTACCCCATAAGTGTCCTTCAGTTAAGATCATATGCGTAATATGGCCATTTTTGGGCTCGACCAGAAACTCATCCACCTGGCCAACATGTCCATCGATGGCAATCACCTGTGAGCCACGATGAACTGCCAATTCGTTCGCAGGAATATTCTCGTGCTCGATAGTAATCGTCCCAAGCATTAAAGCATACGGTAGTAGCATAGTCTGCGGAATATCCTCATAACCGGACGAAGACGGGATAATGAATTCATCCTTGATAAACTTGGGCATGTTGACAAATACATTAAAATCGCATTTTAGTAAAATCGTGTCTGACGTCGTCTCCGCTATGGTACTTACCGGCACCAGCCGTTGCTCATAAGGGAAATCTTTCTCTTTCACCACAAAATGTGTTATTTGGTTGGTAATCGGATTGATAATCACACTATTGGATGTTCCACATTGTCTATTAGTACTCCAGACCTCTGCATGTAATGGTATGTCCATATATCGCCTCCTTGTTAGATTAGTATCAGGCATCCTTTATTCGTAAATTCACTTTTTTTCGCCTAGATTTCTTTCTTTTTGTGATCACCAATTTGACGAGTATTCCAGGAAATATGATACCGCTGATTCTGGCTGATGATATCGGTTCCGCTCAGAAAACGAATTCTGACATTTGATTTAATCATGTAATTAATTAAATGACTAAATAATTCATAAAGGATTATACTTACTTTGCCAATAACACCGGGCACAGCGCATGGGACAATACCTTTTGACCGGTGCTTCCAATGAGCAAACCCTTCAAACTTCCCAGTCCACGTGTGCCCATGATGATCAGCTCGATTTCTCGTACTTCCGCCACATTCAGAATTGCTTCTGAGGCTGGACCTTCCAATATTTCTTTGATTATCGAACCCGAGATTTCCCCAATATCTTGAATGGCATCTTTCATATGAGCCTCAGCTTCATCGAGGCGGGAATCAATCGCTGCTTGAATATTAGGTTTTCCAAGGTAGCTGGGCAAGGGATCATAAGCTACAACCACCCAGATATCAGCTTCCATCATGTTGGCAAATTCTCCAGCAATAGCTGCTGCCTTTCGTGCATGTTCTGATCCATCGAAAGCCACTAGTATTTTTTTGAACATATTTCGCCTCCGTTTCTTGTTTTCTTTCCTTGAGGTTGTATGCCATCAGCGGGATTCTAGCAGTTTATATACTGCTAATTTAACCCGGTCATTGATTAAAAACCAGGATAATAACTAAATCCGTCCAGTGGTGTACTAAAATTGACAGAACAGCTGCAACTTCGATCATCCAGGGGATGGGTCCCCAGAAATAAGACAGAAACTTCAAATATGGGTTAGTTTTAGCTTCAGATATTTCGTTATATCCATATTGGGTTAATCGTTGTTTTGCTTCTGCCTGGTTCAAACCTTTAGACGTAGCTTTTAATACTGTCTCAAGTTTGTCAATTGGCAACTTGGATAATTCTGATTGGTTAGTTGTAGATTCAGTACCACTCGATGAGATGATTGTTTTCTTTGATCTGGCGTGGATCTTCATAATGGGCTCTTGTTATTACTTCTGAGATTTAATCCTGACCTTCGGACAAAACATCGGACAATATTACAGAATCAGTGTCATTGCGAGCCG
>JBAQFX010000048.1:0-31582 GCA_049287485.1 Anaerolineales bacterium | reverse complement strand
ATTGTAGCGTTGATTGGATTCATCCTGTTATTAATACCAGTCACCACAGGGACGCGGGATGTGCTCATTTGGACCAACCACCAATTCATCATCACCAATCACCGCGTGATGCAGATTTCGGGGATATTTAATAAGAGCGTGATTGACTCGGCATTGGACAAGGTGAATGATATCAAGATGGATCAGTCAGCCTCGGGTCGTCTGTTCGGATACGGGGATATCGAGATATTAACCGCCAGTGAACTGGGAGTAAACCTGTTCAAAAAAATCGATGACCCGGTTAAGTTTAAAAGCGCCCTGATCAATGCAAAGGCTTACCTGGAGCATGCAGAAGTTGAGGTGGTAGAAAGCACACCAGACATCCCAACCATGATCAGCAAACTGGCTGAATTACGAACGCAGGGTGTTTTGACAGAGGATGAGTTCCAACAGAAGAAATCTGAGTTACTATCTAAATTATAACCATGACAAAATTTCTATCATACGACCAAATTACCTGGCCAGAAGTGAAATCTCTGCCAAGGAATACACCGATGGTGCTGCCCGTGGGCGGTGGATTTTCATTCGACCGATTGGCTGAAGGGCTAAACAATCCCAGCAATGCTTATTTATTACCTGAATTCCCTTTTGGATGGGAAGGCAGTGGATTAACTGTATCCGAAAAGATGATAACGGAGTATTTGACCAATATTATCAATAGTCTGAGGGATGATGGATTCGTAAATACTCTCATCCTGCTTCCGCAGGGACTCAAGTTCAACCTGAGTGTGCCCTGGATGGCTTTACCGAAGCGAGAGGGATCCAAACCAAATGATTCCATTCCGTCCGATGAGGAGCGAGGCAAAGTTGTGCTAATCCCCATCGGCCATACAGAACAACATGGTCATCACCTGCCACTAGCCACGGATACGCTGATCATTGAGGCGATTGCACAGGGAACAGCAGCATCAACAAGTGAGTTAACAACCGTCTTACCTGTGTTGCCTTACGGGGTGAGCACACACCGTCCATCTTTTGCAGGAACGCTGAATGCTGGAGGACGGGCTTTTGAAGATTTTTGGACCGAGGTGATCGATGTGCTTGTTAAGCGTGGATTTGACCGCTTTTATATAATCAACGGGCATGGAGGGAATAGCTCATTTATTAATAATGTGGTCAAACATGCTGGAGAAAGGCACCGAAGAATTTTTTGTGCCACCGCATGGCTGTATTTATCTGGGCCGGAGGGGGTTGCGTCATTAGAAAAATATCGCCAATCTAAAATGGGGGGAATGGGTCACGCCTGTGAGCTTGAAACGTCGCTGATGCTGCAGATAAAGCCCAAATTGGTGCACATGGAACGGGTGGTGGATGAAGTTGATTTCGTCTCGACACCCTCATATTATATGGATTGGGTAGAAGGTGGGACATTAATTGCCAACCCACCCTGGGATGATGATAGCAAAACTGGAGCATATGGAGCAGGCAGTCTGGGAACGGCAGAAAAAGGAAAGCTATGGTTGAACGCTGCCATTGAGGAGAAAGGTTCGCATATTAGAGAAATCCACTTGCAGCACAAATTGCGAGAAGAACGACGTAATAGCGGTTATGGGCTGTGGGGTAAGAGATAGTCTATCCAGGATAGCAAATGGCAACAGAAGATGCTGAAGGATGGAATCGCCGTTATCAAAGCGATTGGCGAAATTCCTTTGAGCTTCCACGTAGACTTTTAATTGACCATGTTGATCTTCTACCTGCTCAAGGTTTAGCACTGGATATCGCCATGGGATTGGGTGGAAACGCAATTTTTCTAATGCAGCATGGGCTTCAGGTAATAGGGGTGGACATTTCATTCGTAGCCGTAGGTAAAGCCAAAAGAAAAATCCCTTCTTTAATGGCAGTAGTAGCAGATTTAAATAAATTCTATATTCCCGAACGGACATTTAGTGTGATCATCGATTTCTTATATCTCCAAAGGGATTTATGGGTACCAATGATGATGGGTTTGAAAAAAGATGGGGTGATGATCATCGAGTGTTTATTGAAAGACATGCTTTCCATTCACCCTGAGATCAATCCTCAATTCCTGCTAAAAACAGGAGAGTAGAGCAAGAATTTCTCAGTTGTGATTATAGGAAGGAAATGGAAATCTTACATTATAGTGAAGGCTGGCGAGAAACTGCTTCATCACATCCACGCTCCACTGCCAGTATCATTGCACGGAGGATTGTTTAACAGCTCTTCATAGACGACCAATAATTTATGAGCGATCTTTTCCCAGGCATAATCCTGAGCAACCTTCACTGCCTGTGATCCCAACCGTTGGTGAAGAGCGGGATCTTGCAGAATGGAAGTCAGCTTCCGGGCAAGCTCATCAGGCTCATCGACCGGGACAGTAAAACCGGTCACACCGTCCTGAACCAGATAGGCTAATCCACCAACTTGAGAGGCTATCACCGGGGTTCCGCATGCCATGGCCTCCAATGCGACCATGCCAAATGATTCATACTGTGAAGGCACAACCACGGCTTCAGCAGCAGAATAATAATAAGGAAGTGAATCCTGACTTTTCTTGCCCAAAAAAGTCACCAGATTGGAAAGTCCGTGCTTCTTGGTCAGATCCTTGATGCGTGACATTTCGATGTTATCGTCAGGCGTTGGACTTTCATCAGATCCACCACCAATGATCGCCAAACAAAACGGATTTTCTGTGAAATCTTCATTTTTGTGCATGAGAGCAATAGCTTCGATGAGGATGTCCAAACCCTTCAATGGCTCTATCCTGCCGACGAAAAGTAACATACGCCTACAGGGAGGAACACCTATATATTCCTTAGCTTCATCAGACGGAATCGGATAAAAGCGACCAACATCTACCCCAGGTGGAATAACCAGGATTTTTTCGACTTCAGCCTGGTAAAGCCATAATAACTGGGCATATTCAGCCTGAGTAGCGACGATGATCTTATCGGCTGCGATTAAAACCTTTCGCTCACCATCAATTCGATAATCTCCTTCAAGCTCTTGTGGTGATTGAGCAACGCGATTCTTCATCACCCCCAGGGTGTGAAACATGTTTACTATTGGAATGTCCCAGTCTTTTTTAAGTTCAATGGCAGCGATCCCTGACATCCAATAGTGACTATGAATCAAATCATAGCTCAGTCCTTTTGTATCAGCAAATTCTTGGATGCCATTAGCAAATCGAGGTAGAAAAGCGGTAAGTTCCTTTTTAGGTAAGGGATGTTCGGGGCCAGCAGGGATATGCACGACGCGGTTCCCATATCCCAAGTCATGTAACACATGAGGAACATGTTCATCTTGCGAGCGTGTAAAAACATCAACATGGATGCCCATTACTCCCAATTGGCGGGTTATTTCTCTTACATACACGTTCATTCCACCGGTATCTTTTCCACCCAAAGTGGCCAATGGACAGGTATGATAAGAAAGCATTGCTATACGCATTATCTATCTCCGGAAATTACAGCAGAATCACTATATTATTATGCCTGTTACGCTTGCTTCGTTACCGTGGTATAATCCCGTCGCTTTATGAAAAAATCGCCACCGTAGCTCAGCCGGCAGAGCAAGCGTTTCGTAAACGTTAGGTCAAGGGTTCGATTCCCTTCGGTGGCTCACTCACCTACAATATGCCCTCCCACTTGGTGTAGTAAAAAACACCCGACATATCCTTATATCTACCATCCATTCCTCTAATCCAGTATAATTCCAACATGCCAAATCGTACACCCCCTCTCGTCATTGGCATCGCTGGCGGTACTGGATCCGGAAAGTCAACCGTCGCGAAGGTGATCATTGACCGAGTGGGAGCCAACCACATTGTACTATTGCCACATGATGCATATTACAAGGATTTAGCACAATTAGAGCCAGCCCAACGGGGAATGATCAATTTTGACCACCCTGACTCTCTTGAAACAAGCCTGCTGGTTGAGCATATAAAGCAGCTGAAAAACTACAAATGTATTGAACTCCCGGTATACGACTTTAAAACCCATACTCGTACTTCCGATACCGTTCATATTGAACCACAACCTGTCATATTAGTAGAGGGAATCCTGATCCTGGTAGAAAAGGGACTGCGTGAGCTGTTTGATGTAAAAATCTTTGTAGATACAGACGCAGATATTCGATTTATTCGCCGCCTGGAGCGAGATATTGCGGAGAGAGGACGTACCAGCAGCTCGGTAATCAACCAATATATGGCCACCGTTCGTCCAATGCACTTGGAATTTGTAGAACCCTCCAAACGGTATGCTGATGTGATCATCCCAGAAGGAGGATTAAATACCGTAGCGATGGACATGTTAGTAGCACGGATCGAAGCATTACTGCGCATTCACAATTCAAAAACAAGAAAGGGTAAAATATGACATTTCAACAATGGTCAGAACCTCCCAAAATGGAGATCGACCCCCAAAAAGAGTATTCAGCCATCTTAAAAACTGACAAAGGTGAACTCACGATCAAGTTATTTGCCGATAAAACCCCGATGACGGTGAATAATTTTGTGTTTTTAGCGCGACAAGGTTTTTATGATGGCACCATTTTCCACCGGGTGATCACGGATTTTATGGCCCAGGGAGGCGACCCAACAGGTACCGGAATGGGAGGACCGGGATATCGATTTACTGATGAATTTCATCCGAGCCTGAAGCACGATAAACCAGGGGTTTTATCCATGGCTAACTCAGGACCAAATACAAACGGTTCTCAGTTTTTCATTACGCATGTGCCCACACCCTGGCTGGATAAAAAGCACAGTGTATTCGGTCAGGTAACAGAAGGAATGAAGGTTTTGCTATCCATCCCTGCACGCGATCCATCAAAACGTGATGCGCCTGCAGTAAAACTTCTCTCTGTATCAATCCTTGACCAGTAAGTCTTTCCTAAAGTCAAAATGGTTCCTGATCGGTGTACGAATATTTGCATTCATATTCGTAGTGGCAATCACAGTTTACATTTTTAGTATTCGCGATAAAGCCCAACAACTGGCAATTTATGGTTACCCGGGTATCTTTGTGCTGGCTTTCCTGGCTTATGCCACTGTTTTTTTACCTGCACCAGGATTAGCCATTGTGTTTACCATGGGAGCCGTGTTCAATCCGCTTCTTGTTGCCCTGGTAGCGGGAGCCGGAGCAGCTTTAGGAGAGCTCACCGGTTATCTGGCGGGGTTCAGTAGCCAACCAGTGATTGAACGAGCAAAAATCTACCAACGATCGGTAGAATGGCTGAAAAAATATGGCTCGCTGGCTATACTGGTGTTTTCAGCAATCCCTAACCCATTCTTTGATGTGACCGGAGCAGCAGCTGGGGTGTTAAAGATGCCTGTCACGAAATTCCTGTTCTGGACCTGGATCGGTGAGACGATCAAGATGGTCGTCTTTGCCTATGCAGGTGCCTCCTGGCTTAAAACAATCTTCGGTTAATTACAAGGAGTAGCAAATGAATGACATGAAAAATTATGATGCATATCTGGAGAAAAATTTAGATGAAAGTGTATCCGAACTCTCCATCTTCTGCAGGCAACCGAGTGTGGCTGCACAGAATTGGGGTCTAACTGAATGTGCTTCTTTAGTAGCTGAAATGCTTAAAACGAGGGGATTTACAGCAGAAATCATATCAACGGGTGGTGCTCCGGTAGTGTATGGAGAGAGGCATGGGCGCTCAGACAAGACATTGTTATTCTATAACCATTATGACGTCCAACCACCCGAACCATTGGAATTATGGGATAGCCCACCATTTGAACCAACATTAAGAGACAGCAAGCTATATGCACGGGGGGTCAGTGATGACAAGGGACACCTGGTTAGCAGATTGTTTGCAATCGATTCGCTGCTGGCAATCGATGGTGAATTGCCATGCAATATCAAGTTTGTGGTCGAAGGTGAAGAGGAAGTAAGCAGTGTCCACTTAAAAGATTTTGTACTTAACCACCTTGAAAAATTAAAAGCAGATGCCTGTATCTGGGAATTTGGGGGCGTTGATCACCGTGGTGTGCCGATCCAATATCTGGGTTTACGAGGGATTTGCTACGTCGAGTTATCAGTGGAGACTGCAAAGATTGATGTGCATTCCGGATTAGGCGGGTCAATCTTCCCGAATGCAGCCTGGAGGTTGGTGTGGGCGTTAAATTCGCTTAAAGGCGAGGATGAGCGCATCAGGCTTCCAGGTCACTATGATACAGTGAGACCTCCCAGTAAACGTGACCGGCAGCTAATCGAAGCTCTACCAGATACGGCTGAGGAGTATCAAACACGTTATGGGGTGGATCACTTCCTACGAGGTATTAGCGGTGGTGCTGAATTACGCATCGCGGAAGTTTATGAACCCACCTGTACCATTTGTGGCCTGACCTCGGGCTATCAGGGTGAGGGATCGAAGACCGTACTGCCTGCGCGTGCTTCGGCTAAGGTGGACTTCCGCCTGGTGCCGGACCAGACACCAGAGCAGGTACTCAAATCTTTGCGTGGTCACCTGGATAAGGAAGGTTTTCAGGATGTGCAGATAAAATTCCTGGGGGGTGAAGAACCAGCCCGGACTGACCCGGACGACCCCTTCGTGGCATTGGTAGTGGAGACAGCACGACCGGTATATGGTCAGCCCATGCAGATCGTCCCGATGAGTGGAGGTTCTGGTCCGAATCATGCGTTTGTGCATAATCTCCATCTACCGGTGGTATCTGCGGGGATAGGTTATCCGGGGTCACAAGGTCATGCACCAAACGAAAATATTCGTTTAGATTTATATCTAAAAGGCGCGATGCATATCGCTAGGATATTAAAGGAGTTTGGAGTCTGAGACAGTTGTGGGTAATAATTTAAATTAGTCACAAACGCTCAAGGTGTACCTCCTTGAGCGTTATTTTTTCCTGGCATGTTTCATTTCACCCAGGAGTTTGCGTCCAGCCAGATATATCCTGTTCCAAGCAGCTTCAACATCCTCAACTTCCTGGCGAGTTTCAGGCAACTGCCCATAGCGTACGTTATTGTAAGCTTCTGTGAGGGTGACCACTTCTGGATGAAGCTCTGGAAAAAGAAGCGTTAATTTCGGTACGAATTCCAATGGT
This sequence comes from Anaerolineales bacterium, assembly GCA_049287485.1. Classification (GTDB taxonomy): domain Bacteria; phylum Chloroflexota; class Anaerolineae; order Anaerolineales; family UBA4823; genus FEB-25. The sequence goes on along the minus strand of JBAQFX010000048.1, from coordinate 24,507 downwards.
GTTTCTGCATCTGCACGCGGATGCTCCAGCTGCTCGCATAATTCCATCAATTCAGCATAAACTTGCCGGATGCGTGCGGCAGCTCTCAACCTTTGCCGCCGATTAAAGTCCGTTAACTGTCCCAAGGAACTAACAGCACCGTTCCATCCCTGACGGAACATATCGATTAACTGCTTAAAAAGATTGTTCGCTTGTATATTCGCTTTCTGCTCATTCACTAGCTTGTTGCGCTGGCGATCTCGCCATAACCGGATAGCCATCCAGGCTATCACGCCCAAGATGATTAAAACAATAATGGCAATAAAAATGATTTGCTTGATGGTCGGTCCCATTCGGGCGATAAAATCATTGATCCCACTCAAGCCAACAAGATCTGAAATTCTTTGCCCAAATTCCTGGAAGATTTGATTCAGATTTTGCAGGTCATTACTCAATGCCTCTATCGTATTGGATTGTAAAACATTGGACAGAATACTGATCAATAATGTAATAAGTGGATTGATCAGGAACCAGACGAGAATTAGGATCGAACCGAATAATCCAAATAATAACATTCCTATCCAGGCAAATTTATCTCCAAGCTGGCCTCCCAGGAAGGCAGCCATACCAACAACGAACGAAGCTACAAGGAGAATCCCGAGGAACCAAAAACGATTAAACCTGTTTTCCCTGCCACCGCGCAACATCCCAACCACTGTCAATCGAGCAGCAACCATAGCAATCAAAGCAGAAAATAAAAACAGGAAAAAGAAATTACCTGGGGTCTCACCGGTCAGCATGGTATTGAAAAATATAAACGCCAGGTACATCATAATTCCAATCCAGAAGTGATCCATGACCGATGAAGGGCCAATATGCTCTTGTGCGATGGATAAACCTCGCCAAAAACCAACCAGAACGGTGATCACGACGATGAATTCTACCGGAATGAGGGATCTTACATCAGCAAAGCTCCGCAGGGGGCGAGTCAGAAGCTGGGATAGAGACATCGATTCATGCGGGTATAACAAGGTTTTAATGCCAACAAATATACCAATCATAATAAAAAACACCATTAATCCCTGCCGGATGGACTTTTTCAAGTGCAAGGAATCCATGGTACGCACCAAGACATGCGAAAATAGAACCATGCAGGCTAAGATGGTGAATACGCGAATTGGACTTACCGCGTATGTTTCTAAAGTCATGGAACGGAACCAGGGAGTTACCCAACACACCTCCATGAGAATAATCATCAATATTGCGATTTCCCGCCAAGGATTCAAGTGGAGATTGGAGAATATTTTCATTCGTTCTCGTCCCCTTGAAAAGGTTGGTGGATGATACGAATCCCGGGGATTTGCGGTGGAGGCTCCTCAGCCAATGACAGCAAGGTGATACGACGCTCGTGTTGCTTCAACTGAATCAGGGTTGAAGCGAGTTCAGGGGTTGTTACCGCAGTGAGGATGATCAACGTAGCACCATACTGCACACGTGGTATTTCCCTGAGTAGAAAGCGCTCGAAATTCGCAGTAACGACTGAAGTCACTCCCGCCAGTGCTTGAAGCAGTACAGCCAACTGTTGAGGCGAACGACCAGGGGGAATTCTAAAAGGCTGATCGGCGTGGGCTAGGCAACCATTAGCGACCAATCCTACCTTATAGCCCTCGCGTATACCCTCATCGATTAAGGTTGCAGCAACTTTGATGAGATGCTCCAATAATTCCGGATAAACTCCTTGCCAATGTCTGGCAAAAGTCGATACATTCATACAAACCATCATGACCTGCCCTGTGGTAGGTTGATATACTTTTACCTGTAATTGCCCGGTACGGGCTGTTGCAGGCCAATGGATACGTCGAAAACTATCTTCGGGGTGATAATCACGGATGCCCATGGGACGGCTGGGATCCTCGAATAGTCGCTGGCGAGATCGCCGATCACCAAAAGGGTCTTCTGCGGGAAATTCGAGTTTTGTAAATGGCACTAGGGAGGGAAAAACAGTCAGGTATTGGTGCTGTCTTATCTCATCATGTTTTTCGAAGATACCGAAGAGATCACCCGAATCCAGACGCGCTGGTCCAAGTTCAAAGATACCACGATGCCTGAGGAGCAACTTATATGATCGCCGCGCTTTTTCAAACCAGTGTAGGCTAAAAATATTGGTGAGAAAGCCACGTTCTTGAATATAACTAGGCGCAAGCAACTCTTCGTCTTCAGGCCCGACTGCACGTGCCCAATCATCCTGGATACGCAACCAGGAGATGGGTAACAATTTACGATTCTCCACCTCAACCTGGAGGTCAATTTTCTCACCAGGAAAACCACGTGAATAATGAAAATTCCTTTCGTACGATACTCCCATTAATGAGCGGCTTTGCCACCACCAGGCAAGCCCAATAATTACGAACAGGGCGGAAGATAAAGTAACCAGGAATGGTTCTTTAAGCACAATTCCCAAGATTAATAATAACAATAAGATTGGTACACCGCGTTTACTCATAACGATGCTTAGTTTTCCACAGGTACTGGGATGGAAGCCACGATGTCATTTACCAGCTGACTGGGTAACCTGCCACGTAGTTGTGCCTGGGGTGATACCATCAGACGATGAGTCAGCACATGCGGAGCCATGTTTTTTACATCGTCAGGCAACACAAAATCCCTACCGTGGATAGCCGCCCAGGCTTGAGCAGAATGATAAAGAGCAATGGCGGCGCGTGGACTGGCACCGAGTTGAATTTCATTGTGCTCACGCGTAGCCCTGGCTACACGAACGATATAGTCTCGGACTGAATCCTCTATGCGAACCACACTACGCTCATTTTGCATTTGCATAATTTCGGCCGGATTGGTTACAGGTTGCAGCTCGGGCATTTGAGAGCTCACGCGAAAACGCTCAAGGATATTATTCTCCTCGCTCTCTGAGGGATAACCAATTTCCACGCGTAAGAGGAAACGATCAATTTGAGCTTCAGGCAGAGGAAAAGTCCCTTCCAGCTCCACAGGGTTTTGGGTAGCCATTACCAAGAAAGGACGTGGTAAAGTATGGGTCACGCCGTCTATGGTGACCTGTCTTTCCTGCATGGCCTCTAACAGAGCTGATTGGGTGCGCGGGGTGGCACGATTTATCTCATCCGCAAGGACGACCTGTGTAATTACCGGACCCGGCCTGAACTCGAATTCCATCACCTTCTGATTGAACCAATTAATCCCAGTCACATCAGAAGGCAACAGATCAGGAGTGAATTGAATACGCTTGAAAGAACAGCCTAAGGATGCTGCTAAAGCCCTTGCCAAGGTTGTTTTGCCAATGCCGGGTACATCTTCCAGCAAGATGTGACCTTCGCATAAAACACCGACCAAAGTCAGATTTATAACTTCATCCTTCCCAACAATAACTTTTTGTACATTCTCACGTATTTTCTGGCTGATGCTTTCAATCATGTTCGCCTCCTGTTCGGGATATTATATTGCATCCAAGACATGATAATGGTGATTAAGTCCGACTAATAACCACATTAATTACGCCTAATCAGAGATGAAGTTCAGTAAGACCTTGCTGGTATAATCCGTCGCATGGATGCAATTGTTGCCCTGGACATTGAAACAACCGGATTAGACCCTCAAAAGGATGCCATCATTGAGATAGGTGCCGTCCGTTTCAATGACAAACGGGTTGAGGCTGAATGGTCTACATTGATTAATCCTGGAAGGAAAATTCCTCCGTTCATCACCCAGCTAACCGGCATCAGCGACCACATGGTATTGGAAGCGCCTTCCATCCATGCGGTTCTGACTGATTTGCGCCAATTCGTGGGCAATCTTCCCATCCTTGGTCACAACGTGGGATTTGACTTATCCTTCCTGCGAAATTACGGACTGTTCAGAGGGAACGAAGTATTAGATACGTATGAGATTGCCTCGGTGTTACTCCCTTCCGCCGGAAGATACAACCTGGGTGCGCTTGGGCAAGCACTAAATATCCCACTACCCGCAAGCCATCGAGCGCTGGATGATGCACGGGTAACCTATGCGGTATATCGATCGCTATACGAAACAGGTATGGAATTTCCAATTCAACTTCTGGCAGAGATTGTCCGTCTAAGCGAAGGTGTTGATTGGGCAGGCGATGGAATATTTTATGATCTTCTGCGAGCAAGGTCCAAAGAAACCATCTCCGCCCGGCAAGTCCGGCAAGGATATGCAGGACCATTATTTGAGGCATATAACACCAGAAGTCAGACTGCACTAACCCCAAACCCACAGCAGGTACCACTTGATCCTGATGAAGTCGCTTCAGCCTTGGAGCTGGGAGGAATTTTTTCCCATTATTTTCCCAATTACGAATACCGCCCGCAACAAATTGAAATGCTACGGGCGGTTACGGTGGCACTTTCCGAAAACCGTCACCTTTTTGTTGAAGCAGGGACTGGCACGGGAAAAAGCATGGCATACCTGTTGCCTTCAGCGTTATGGGCGTTAAAAAATGGACAAAGGGTGGTTATTTCCACAAATACGATCAATTTACAAGACCAATTAATCAACAAGGATATCCCTGATTTACGTGCAGCAATGGGGATCAATATATCTGCAGCGGTTATGAAAGGACGTGCGAACTATCTTTGTCCGCGTCGTTTAGAGAATATGCGCAGGAGAGGTCCAGACAACCCAGATGAAATGCGGGTATTAGCAAAGGTGCTGGTATGGCTGCAAACCACAACCAGTGGTGATAGAAATGAGATTAATTTAAATGGACCGATTGAGCGTGATATCTGGATGCGTTTATCCTCAGAAGATGAGGGCTGTACAACTGAAAACTGCCTGAAGCGGGGAGGGATATGCCCATTTTATCGTGCTCGCCAAGCAGCCCTAGCTGCACATATCCTGGTAGTAAACCATGCATTATTACTGGCAGATGTCGCAACGGGTAACAGAGTACTACCAGAATACAATTACGTGATCATTGATGAAGCACATCACCTAGAAGAAGCCACGACCAATGCGTTAAGCTTTAAAATCACCCAGTGGATGATTGATCGAGCCGTGAGAGAGTTGGGGGGACCGAATTCAGGGGTATTGGGAAAGTTAACCAGCAATCTCGAAGGAAGCATACCACCTTCTGATTATGCCATCATAAATCATTTGATCCAACAAGCAACAGACCAAGCGTTTCACTTCCAAACCACAATTCAAACATTCTTCCGAACAATAGACCAATTCCTGTTGGAACAACGGGAGGGCAATGATATTGGGATGTATGCTCATCAAGAACGTATCTTGCCTGCCACCCGCACTCAACCCGCATGGGCAGATGTCGAAGTTGCCTGGGAAGAATGTGAAAACTGCCTGACTCCGTTGGTCGAGAACTTAGCAAAGCTGATCCAGGCACTTGGAGACATTAAAGAGTATTTACCCGAAGAAGAGGAAGACTTCGTCTCCAATTTGAGTAATTTGTATCGAAGGATTAGCGAAATCCAAAATAACCTGAATGGAATGGTATTTGAGCCCAGAGCAGAAATAATCTATTGGGTAGAAATACAACCCAATGGAAGGCAAATGTCGCTCAATGCCGCCCCGCTTCACATTGGACCATTGATGCAGAAATATCTATGGAATGAAAAATTGTCGGTGATCCTGACCTCGGCAACATTAACCGCGGCGGGTGAATTTGATTATCTGCGGGGCAGGCTGAATGCCGATGGTGCCTATGAGCTTTCCGTAGGCTCACCATTCGATTATGAATCATCCGTCCTGTTATATATTGCCAATGATATCCCGGAACCATCTGACCGAAGTGGTCACCAAAGAGCTATCGAACAGGGGATTTTAAAATTATGCGTTGCTACGGGCGGAAGAGCACTGGTACTTTTTACATCCTACGACCAGTTAAAACGTACTTCCCGCTCCATCAGCTCCTTCCTGGGGCGTAATGACATCCGGGTGTATGAACAAGGGGAAGGTGCATCAGCAAATACACTCCTTGAGAGTTTTCGGGCAGATGAACGGTCGGTTCTCTTTGGAACCAAAGCATTTTGGGAAGGTGTGGATGTGCCAGGAGAAGCATTATCGGTTTTAATCATCGTTAAGCTTCCCTTTGATGTGCCATCCGACCCGATCGTAGCTGCTAGATCTGAAACTTTCGATGACCCGTTTGGTGAATATTCCCTGCCAGAAGCGATCTTACGGTTCCGTCAAGGTTTTGGGCGGTTAATCCGAACACAATCTGATCGAGGGGTAGTGGCGATATTCGACCGACGTATCATGAGCAAGCAGTATGGGCGTTTGTTCACCGAATCCCTTCCGACCTGCACAACCAGGACTGGCCCAATCAATGAACTGCCCCAATTAGCGGTCAAATGGCTTAATTTATAAGCAAAACTGAAATCCGAGTATGGTCACCTACTTATCCACCCCCTGGATATGCAATCAATTCACTATTATTGTGCGATAAAAAACTAATAAAGTACTGCCATACTGCCTCTGGTCAAATTCAAGCAGATTGTGCACCGGTAGATCATCACCCAAGGATTGATATTCGATAGGGTGTATCTGGACAATCACCCAGGCATCTGGTGAAAGCCATCCCAGATGGGTGTCCAAGGATTGCAACGCCCTGCTCCACATTTTCTTGTATTGAGGTGGTGCAATGAACACATAATCATACTGTTGATGGATGGGTCGTTCGAGGTAATCAAATGCATCCGCCTGCACTAGATATGCTCCATCTTCCAGATCGGTAAGTTTCAAGTTTTCCTTAATAATCATATATGGACGATGGTTACGCTCTATGAAACATACGTAAGATGCACCACGACTCAATGCCTCAATACCAACACTACCTGTACCGGCAAATAAATCTAAAAAAGTAGCTTTAAAAATATCCGGGCCAATAATATTAAATAAAGCTTCTCTAACTTTATCGGTAATGGGGCGAGTTGTCTCTCCGGGTACAGAATGGATCCTTCTTCCACGTGCTTTACCCCCTATTATGCGAAGTTCACTCATTCCTGGCAGCCTGGAGGGCAGCCCTGATATTTGATATTGGAGTGGTTATCTGAAGCACGCAACCAGTCCCTAAGATAAAACGCTTGTTCTCGGTCACCAGGATTGCATCACGGGCTTCAGAAAATACTCTTTTTGGTGTACCTAATTCCATGGTTTGCTGACGTTGGAGCCCGCCACAAACAACACCATGGAATAAATCCTTAGCTTTAGCTAGTGAAGGAAACGTCTCGCGGTCATGCCAGTTAATCACCTGTACAGGATAATCGGTAAATAAATTAAACATAATATTTTCCCCATGCAGATGAAGCAGATTCAACCAATTTTCATCAATTAGTTCGAGGATATCAAGATCAAATTTTTTACCAAATTGGAGATATTCTGTTTCAGAAAGTAAATGATAATTAGCATGTTGGACGGCATAAAAAATCCCAGAGATCCCGGTATGATTAGCTGCATCAATAAATCTTCTGGTTGATTCTGCAATAATTCTCAAGCCTGTTGTAACTGCTTCAGGATATTCTCGAAGATGAACCAAGAGCAACTCATTTCCGATGAGATTTTTCGCCTGCGATAATGGGCTAAAGATCGTTTGGATGACAGGCACTTCAGTACCCAGCTCGTTAATAATTAACTTCAAGCAGGTCAATTGATTACCAAGCGAACCTTTATATGGATCGAGGACAGGTAATTTTAGCCAATCATCGGGCGATTTGATTACTCTACGTGTATACTGACGGGTACCCTCGGGATTACCCTGCCATTCATCTTCTACCCCCCAATCTTGTAAACAAAACGATGAGGCTGGTGTAACTTTTACAAGGTCAAATTCGTAAAGTTTCTGAAAATCTAGAATTGATTTAGCGAGACCCTGTGGAGTTTGATCATCTACTGGAAAATGTCTCCATAGGGCAATCGGAGTTTTATCTGGTAATTCACCAGTGAGGCAATTTTCAATACGGTGACGATGGGTTATCAAGTTCTTTTCCAAATTTCCTTCTCCAGATCCCAGTCACCTTTAGTTATTTCATTCATATGACCAAGTGCCAAGCGCCGAAGCATATCATTTTTTACAGACTTCGCCTCGGGATTGGCAAGAATTAGAGTTATCACCTGATTGAATGCATTTACGGCTTCCTCTTTGCGATCCATGGCTTTCAATACCATGCCAAGACTGTAATACGAATCAATATTCTTCCCATCCATTGAAATCGCCTTTTTCAGGTCAGCTTCAGCCTCACTGAATTGCTTACGAGCATAATAGGCCACTCCCCGATTACGGAAATCATCCGCTGTCCTTGGATCAGTCACACTGGCTGGATCAACCGGCAGTGATTTAACCTTAAAGATTTCTTTCTTTTTAAACAAAGGGGCCATTTTGTAAATCTCCTCTACTTATGATGTCTTCCAAGCTTCATTGACAGCCTTTTTAATTTCTTTCTCTTCAACATTTTGATTAGATAGATATTTTTCAATAAATTTCGATCGACGCATGCGTAGAGCCATTGGTGCAATGAGACTCAGATCTTCTAAAGTAACTACTTTCCTGTTATCTAAAGCCGCTAATGCCCGGCTAGATTCGAATAAAGTTATTTCCGCTCGCAACGAATCAATGTTCAATTGCTGAATTAAATCCAATCCATGCTTCGATACCTGTTCGGGTACCTTTACCTCAGGGAGTATATCTCTCGCTAATTGAATCTCAGCTTGTGCAATCCTTGTCTCGTCACTATATTCTAGCATTACTTGGCGAGGTTTTGATAGATATGTCTGGACTCTTTTATAAGCTTCCAAACGTTGCTCTATATTATCCAATCCTCTTATAACGAGGCGTAATCCAAAACGATCCATGATTTGAGGGCGCAGTCGTCCTTCTTCAGGGTTCATTGTACCAATAAGTACAAAGCGCGCGCGGTATGTAGCTGCAGTCGAACCGCGTCTTACCGTGTAGGAACCGTAGGCCGCTGCATCCAAGATAGCATCCACCACCTCATCAGATAATAGATTTACTTCATCCACCAGCAACAAGTTACGGTCAGCGTGTCCTAAAATTCCTCGATGCAGTCTCAGGCGTTGATGGTCCATAGAAGCATCATCGACTACCCCAACAACATCTTCAATGCGTGCATTCAACGGCAACTCAACCAAACGAACTTTATCCAATGCCGCCAGAGGTTCACCCCTGGCATATTTTTGAGCACAATTGGGGCATACAGCATCTATTCCGCCAATCTCAATATCTTCTGGCAGACATCCATAATAGCATAAGCTCCTGGGTACCTCAGGAACCAGATCAACCAAACCACGTATAGCGGTGGTCTTGCCCGTCCCTCGAGGCCCGATGAGAAGAACTCCGCCAATCGCTGGATTTACCAGGGCAAGGAGCAGAGCATATTTCATTTCTTCCTGCCCAACCATAGCAAGAAATGGGAATGGTAATACTTCAGCCAAACCGCTATCCTGCTGAGCTTGCGATTCTCCCAGTCTCTTTCCAGAGACGTGCTCAATTAAATCCTTCAACGATCGGAATGAGGATTTTCCATCTGACGAATTATCAAATCCTGTATTGGGTTCAGCCTGCTCATCCAACATATAAATCCTCGGCTACCATCAATCCATATCTTCGCGTAATTCACCAAAGTCAACCGGCGGTAATAGATCAGGTCGATCCATCAGAACATCCGTCTCTCCAAAAGTCAGTTCAGACATCATGGGTGGCAAGGGCGAACAAGCAGGCGGAGAAATTTTTAACGTAAAAGGTGGAATTATCTCGACTCGCGGTTTAGTATAACCATCCGCCAATTTGCGTAAGATGCGCGGACCATCAGCTAACCAACCGACATAGTGCCCATGGGTTGAATAAATAAACCGATCCGGGGAAATCCAACCAATCCATTCTCCCTCACAATTAAAAATATATGGGTAGGCTAAAAAGGCCGCAACATCGCCTGCAGTAGTAAAAATAGGAACAAGCTTACTTTCGGTTGGCATAAAACTATCTCCTAAAATTATACCCATTTCATAGTTTTTTAGATAAAGCCTACTTATTTTATTTTACATCACTATAAGTCCAATAACGATTAACGAAGAAATTCCAAAAAAGGACAATGCCGACAGCAATCGCCAAGGTGACATTTTCTCCAACAACATCTGGTGGAAGAAACAAATATTGATCGGGAAGCATATAGAATAGGTTAGTCATGGGTGGTTCAACGAAGTGTAAGATTGGTATTCGAATGGCTAATCCAATTATGCTAACAAATGCAAATTGAAGTAATTGACTGATGATTGATTTAGAACGGGAATCGGGGTAAGTCCAGATACGATTCCAATAAAAATTACTTAATATAGCACAAATAAAGGAAATTGCTCCTGACCATACATAGGGAAATCCAAACAGGCGATGAAGAAGATTTTCAATTCCAAAATCAACGCCCGCGCCGATCAGTCCGACAACCAGAAAGCGAAGGAAACGTGTGCGTTCACGCGGATTGATAATGATGGAGGTCATGCTGACCCGAGTTTTTGACGAAAATAAGGGATGGTTCTGTTTAATCCATCTTCTAAACTGACTTTCGGTTCCCATTCCAGGATTGTACGGGCACGCGTTATATCAGGTCGACGTCGTTGAGGATCACTCTCCTGACGATCCGCTGGTTTAAAAACGATCCCAGCTTGATTACCGATGATGCGGTTAATCTTCTTGGCAAATTCAAGAATAGTCAATTCAACCGGATTACCAATATTGACTGGTAGGTGTTCATCTGAAAATAGTAACTTCACGATGCCATCCACGAGGTCATCTACATAACAAAAACTGCGAGTTTGTTCGCCATTGCCATACACAGTTAATGGCTCACCACGTAACGCTTGTTGGATGAAATTAGGAACTACCCTACCATCATCAAGATGCATCCTTGGTCCGTAGGTATTAAATATACGGACGATGCGGGTATCGATCCCATGGAAACGATGATAAGCCATGGTTAATGCCTCAGCAAAGCGTTTTGCCTCATCATATACCGAGCGCGTGCCGATAGGATTAACATGTCCCCAATAATCTTCTGTCTGAGGATGTTCCAAAGGGTCTCCATAGATTTCACTGGTGCTGGCCAATAAAAACCTGGCATGATTCGTCCTGGCCACACCAAGGGTATTATGTGTGCCCAAAGCACCAGCTTTCATGGTTTGGATAGGAAGATTTACATATCCATATGGAGATTTGGGATTGGGGCTGGCTGGAGAAGCGAAATGCAAAGCTGCATCCACCTTTCCTGGGACAAAGATAAAATCGGAGACATCGTGTCGGATGAAAGAAAACCCCGATTTGCCAGAGAGGTGGGCAATATTCTCCGGGCTGCCCGTGATGAAGTTGTCCATCCCAACCACTTCATGTCCTTCTAGTAAAAGACGTTCACATAAATGTGATCCTAAAAATCCTGCTGCACCAGTGATTAATATCCTCATAAAAAACTATCTCCAATCAATTCGCTCAGTCAAACCATCTGCTGTTATTTGTTGTGCAACACCTGTACCAGAATCAATAATCCAGATATTACCACTACAAATGAAGGCAATCGCATAGTTTTCTTGTTCTCCCATTTCGTTTGGTGACCAAACCACATGTTGTGGTTCCAGACTAGTGGCGCCTTCAACGGGAAATAATCTTCTTTGGTTTGATCCATCGCGATCAATGATAAACAAGCTATACTGGCTGGTTTCACTTTGATTTGGGAATAAAGACTGTAAGTATGCCACTGTAAATGTATCCTGAGTGAGATTTTCTCCGGTGGTGGGGTTTATGTAGTCAGAGGTGTGAGATATGGGAGAAGGCACGGGATATGCAAACATGCCGACATTTTTTACGAGATTGACCGGTTCTCCAGCTGATAATGGAATAGCAACTAAATTAAATTCTCTTGATAACATGCCATTAATATCAGGTGTAGCGTGAGCAACAGCGTATATTACCTTCCCATCAGGAGACCAAGCAACACCAGGTACCCAAGCCCAGTTTGAGCCGGTCTGATAGGGATCAATGTTCAGCAGAGGTATTAGGATTCGATCACGAGCATCGATGATACCAATGCTATCTGGACGCGTATACAAAAATCGAAGCTGATCAGGTGACCAGGAAAACCCAATCCCCCACCAACCGTATACACCTCCAGAATTGGGTTCAATGATCGAGGTTGGTGGATCAATCAGCCTATCGTCTTGTAAGGTGAGCTCAAATAAATCATTATTGGCTTGCCAACCTGGTGAGGTCTCACGCCATTCCACAGATGAATAAGCCACAATTGTGGAATCGGGATTAAACTCTGCAAAATGAACGATGTTTTCCACTCCAAGATCAATGATTTTAATTGGATTATTTTTCAATGAAGCCAGCCAAAGCTTATTGATTGAGTTTTCAGCACTCGAAAAGCGGGTAAAGAGAAGATATTCTCCATTTTTAGATAAAGTAAAAACACGGCCATCCAGATCACCCGTTGATACCACCAATTGACGATCCGCCGTGGTATTTTCAATAATCCAGGCATTACCTGCGGATAAAAATGCTATTTTTCCGGGTATAGAGGTCGCCGTAGAGATTGGTTGACTGCCAATCATGATCACTTCAGGAATCGGTCCCTTAATAACCACCGATTTGACTATAATATTTGAAACTTCGACCTCATTTTCAAACAAGGTTCGATAGGTCACTTCTTCCAGGCCATTAACGCCGGGTTGGCTTAATCGTTTCTCACCTTGAGGTAATGCCTCGTTTTCAAGCTCTTGGTGTGTAAAAGGAATTATTACCTGCTCGACATAATATTCTTCCCTGACTCTCGTTACTTCTATCCGAGATTCATCGACTAATTGGGTAGATAGCAGTGGCTGAACTGTATCCAGCGTGCTAAGATTTATCTGAGCTATATTAATTGCCTGTTGTACGGTACTACTTGAGGCAAGATTAACTTGAATATCTTTATTATCTACGGAAATCGTAACGGTGATTAAATCTTGGGTATTCTGTGGAGCAGAACATGCACAAATCGCAATCAACAACAATACAAAGCTCATGGACCGCAGAAAAATAAAATTAGTCCGATGGTATAATCGCAAAGTTCACCTATCTACTAATAAATATCAGGCAAGACAATCTTTGATACCATTATAGCATGTCCAATATCACAGTTCCTGAATTGAATTCTGACCAAATCATTGCCAGAATCGAAGCCTTATTGTTTGTGGCAGCAGGGGGAGTACTACCTTCACAGATCGCCGCATCACTTGATTTACCTTTGAAAGTGATCGAAAATCACCTCGATATGCTTGAAAGTAGATTGGCCGGTGATGTTTACCCACACGGATTACGGATTCAACGCCATCATGGGCAATTGCAATTGACCACTTCCCCTGAAACAGCTGCAGATATCGAACGCTTCCTGGGCCTGGAGGCTACAGGTAGGTTGAGCCGTGCTGCACTTGAGGCTTTAGCCATCATTGCATACCAACAACCTGTCACACGCCCTGAGATCGATGCAATCCGTGGCGTAAGCTCCGATGGTGTATTAAAGAGTTTATTGAGTAAAGGATTGATTCAAGAGATTGGCCGAGCGGAACGACCAGGTCGACCGATTATTTACACAACCACATCAGATTTTTTACAGCATTTTGGCTTAAACTCACTGGAAGAACTGCCTCCATTGTCGATAGAATTAGGAACAGAAACTAGCTCTCCGGAATATCCTTCAGACATTTGAAATATATGGTTTTATAACCTTCCCTTCCATTCTTCATATAAATTCATAAATTTTTCTAAAGTATTATGGTAATACTCCGAGCTTTGATATGGCAAAGTGATCTTTCTTTTAGCAGGTAATACCACCGGATGGGTGGCAGCAAAATCTCGGATGACGCTTGCATGCGGCTTTAAGCTGCCATCAGGACGGATTAAGCCAAAAAAACGCTCATGCCTTGATTCTACATAAGGTGGTTGATCCCATAAGCTTGGGTGATAATCAGCAAAACACCATGATAATGCACCGGTAACGCCTACTTCTACAAGCCTGGGCAAGATCGCAGAAAAATATTCAGCCAGAGCCTCTTCGGAAGCCATAAATTGCTTCGACTCATTTCCATATCCTATCCATTCCCAAACATAGGATTCTTTCCCAGGTAGAGCGGTGCAGCCACCAAATTCCTCCATCAAGACTGGCTTAGCGGATAAGGCAGCAGTCAACGCGCAGGTGAACGGCACAAAATCAGGGTCTAGTGGATCACCAGTTAGCTCAGACATATACATTTGGTAGGAGTGCATCACCGCAAAATCCATCTTCGAGAAAATTTGGTCTATGCGTAAGCCATTGTTGTAGAGTAAGCTGGCGATATGCAAACCACATGTAATAGGATGAACGGGATCAAATTCCCGAATTGTGTCTACCATATCGGAAGCCCATTTTTCTCCTGTAACATCATTCGGTGGCAAAGCAAATATATCAGGCTCATTACCCAAATTCCAGCACCAGATAGCAGGGTGATTATTTAATAACCTAACTACCTCACTTATCTGGAGTTTTTCAGCCTCGACCACGGTAGGATGGGTGAATTGATTCAAATAGCCGCTCTCAACAATCTTGCCACCACTTATCACCTGCCTGATATAGCGAGGTTTATCCCCATGGAGCATCCAGTGAGGCACCCAACTAGGCCCACTCATATGACCGGTGAAGAAGGTCACGTCTAATTTCAGGTTTTGGGTTGCAGCAATATCACACACCTGTAGTAATTTACCCAAACTTGATTTTGAAACCTCGTCTGGTGCAGGCTGAAAGTCTTCCCATAAAAGAAAAATTCGCACCACGGTCAAACCAAGTTCACGGATGAGGGAAAATTCCTCTTGTACTTCGCCAGCATCGAAGTCCGACCACCAATACATAGCCTTCTTTCTCGGCAAGTAATTTACACCCAGGACAAAAGGTTGATTCATATAATCTCTCCGAACAATGCTTGATCTATCCCTTATAATTAGTCAATTATATAAACTCTTTCATCGATTTACTGGTATCTTTGAGGTTGATCAAAAAAAATCGGAATTACAATGCAGAAAATGCCATTGCTATTGCCCAACCCCCTTTTTATTAGATACACAGAAGGAGTTTGTGAGCTTCGTGATAAAAATTTTATTCTGCTGCCGGCCAAGCAAGCTCAATCCATATTATTTTCCGGTCTTCAATTAAAAGCTGCTATTTTGGCTTGTACCCAGAAAGAATTTAATATTATCGCTGGTGTGTCAGGCTCTCAAGACCAGGTAGGTATTAGCCTACAACTAGATCCAGAGCTTAATATAGAACCTCAGGGGTATCGAATAGTTATTTCGCCTGAGAGAATAACCATACAGGGCAAAGATGAGCCAGGATTATTTTATGCATGCTATACTTTGAGTCAACTGTTTCAATATTATTCTTCCCCACCCGGTAATTCAGGTGAAATACGGAATCACACTTTACCCTGTCTTGAAATCAGCGATTGGCCGGATTACTCCAACCGAGGAGTGATGATCGATGTTTCACGGGATAAAGTTCCTACCATGGAGACTCTATTCGAACTGGTCAATCTGCTGGCATCGTGGAAGATCAATCAGATCCAACTCTATACTGAGCACACATTTGCCTACAGGCAATACCCGGAGGTATGGAGCGGTGCATCTCCTTTCACCGGGGAAGAGATCTTAAAATTAGATGCATATTGCCATGAGCGATATATTGAGCTGGTTCCCAACCAAAATTCATTTAGTCACCTGGAAAAGTGGTTGAAATTGCCAAGGTTTACAGGATTAGCCGAAGCCCCAGATGGTTTCGACTTCCCTTGGGGACATCACAGCGGACCATTCAGTTTATGTCCATTGGAACAAGGGAGCATTACCCTGCTTAGAAGCTTATATGACGAATTATTGCCCCATTTTTCTAGCCGGCAATTCAACGTTGGGTGTGATGAAACCTTCGATCTGGGGCAGGGTCGTAGCAAAACCGAATGCGAGCGGGTGGGAAAAGGCCGGGTTTACCTGGATTTTTTACTCAAAATTTATAACGAGGTAAGTAAACGCGGCTTCAGGATGCAATTTTGGGGGGATATCATCATGGAACATCCTGAATTAGTGCAGGATTTACCCAAAGACACTATCGCACTGGAATGGGGATACGAGGCAAGCCATCCCTTTGAAGAGCATGGAGAAAAACTTGCAAATGCAAGTCTTCCTTTCTATGTATGCCCGGGTACATCTTCTTGGAATTCTATTGCAGGTCGAACTGATAATTGCCTGCTGAATCTAGCCAATGCCGCTCAAAATGGAAGAAAATATGGAGCGGATGGATATCTGATCACCGATTGGGGTGATAATGGGCACTGGCAGACTTTGCCGGTCAGTTATGTGGGTTTTGCAGCCGGGGCAGCATTTTCCTGGTGTTATCAAAGCAACCAGGATTTAGATGTTCGCCAGGCGATCAATCGATATGTATTCAATGATCGAAGTGGAAACATGGGGAATTTAGCATATGAGGTTGGAAATTTATACCGCGCAGTGGGTATCGAACCACCTAACTCATCTGCGTTGTTCTATATCCTACAAAAACCGATCCAGGAGTTCACAAATTATCTGGATGCTGAAGCTGGTATTCAGGCTTTAACTCGGACGCTTGAGATGGTTGATCAGGTGGCAAGCTATCTGAGCTCAACAAACTCATTGAGAGCTGATAATAACCTGCTGAAGGATGAATTTAACCTGACGATCGCGTTATTGCGACACGCCTGTAAGCGGGGCATTTTTGGATTTGGCTCATCAGAATATACAAAGGCACTCCTTTTAGAAGATTTAGAAAGCATCATGGCTGATTACCAACAGATATGGCTATTGCGCAACCGTCCAGGTGGATTGAGCGATAGCCTATCTTACTTTGAGACCACAAAAAAGGATTATCAGTAAAATCTGGAGAGATTATGGCGGAAAACAACGTCAAATCCACACCTGCCTGGTTAGAAGATGCAGTATTTTACGAAATCTACCCCCAGTCGTATTATGATGCAAACGGCGATGGCATAGGTGATATCCCTGGGATCCTGGCTAAATTAGATTACATCCAATCGCTAGGTGTAACGGGAATTTGGCTGAATCCCTGTTTTGTGTCGCCTTTCCAAGACGCTGGATATGATGTAGCAGATTATTATCAGGTGGCACCGCGCTATGGAACAAATGAGAACTTGAAACATTTATTCAATGAAGCGCATAATAGAGGCATTAGAATTCTATTGGATTTGGTACCGGGTCACACTTCAATCGAACACCCCTGGTTCAAGGAGTCATGCAAGCCTGAAAGGAACCAATACAGCGATTACTATATCTGGACCGATTCGGTGTGGAAGTGGGAGGTGCCTGGTTATAAGGTAATCAGCGGCTTTAGCCAGCGTAATGGTTGCTATATTTGCAATTTCTTCTACTCACAGCCTGCCCTTAATTATGGATTCTCCTGCCCTGATCCATCCCAACCATGGCAGCAATCGGTGGATGCGCCAGGCCCACAGCAGGTGAGACGTGAGCTAAAAAATATCATGCGCTACTGGTTGGAAATGGGAGCGAGTGGTTTCCGGGTGGACATGGCAGGGTCATTGGTGAAGGCTGACCCAGGCAACCGTGAAACCATCAAATTATGGCAGGAAATTCGTTCCTGGCTGGATGGTGAGTTTCCTGAGGCGTGTTTGATTTCAGAATGGGGAAGACCCTCTGAGGCTATCCCTGCTGGGTTTCATATGGATTTTACCCTGCCTTTTGGCATGCCTGGCTATACCGCATTGTTGAGAAAGCATTACGACGCCGGTCCGGGATCTGACCCCTATGGTTTCAGTTTCTTCGAGTCGGTAGGTCATGGCAATATCATGGAATTCCTGGATGATTATTTACATCATTACAACCTTACGCGTGGGAAAGGTCAGATCGCCATCCCTAGCGGGAACCATGATATGAACCCACGCTTGAGCATGAGAAGGTCAACCGATGAGCTGGAACTGGTGTTCTTGTTCTTGTTGACCATGCCGGGTGTACCATTTATTTATTATGGCGATGAAATCGGGATGCGTTCATTCGAAAATCTTCCATCGAAAGAAAGTGGGTATGGTCGCACCGGCGCACGAACCCCTATGCAATGGTCAGATGAACTTAATGCCGGGTTCTCAATTGCTAAGGCGGAAAGGTTATATTTGCCCATCGATCCAGATCCAGGGAGACCGAATGTTAAACAACAAAAAAAAGACCCGCATTCATTGCTGCAACGGGTAAATAAGCTAGTGGCTATACGAAAAACCTTTCCTGCTCTACAAGCATCGGCCTCGTTTGATGTCCTGTACGCTGATGCAGGAAAGTATCCTCTCATTTACAAGAGATCGAGAGAGGGAGATGTTTTTATCATCGCAGTTAATCCCGCCGCATATCCTGTTGAGGTAGAAATCAACGCCCTTTCAGCTTCTCTTCCACAAACAATTTATGGATCTGAAGGAGTATTTACGCAGCAAAATGACAATTGGAAAATTTCCCTTTCGGGTATCTCAGGGGGAATTTATCAAGTTATGAAACAATAGACTTACCATGATTAATTATGCCTTAGACTTAATTCCATTCTCGCGACGAGGTTCTTTCTTACTCATCACCTCGGGCAATTCTAGCGGATCACCACGACGGCTTTATAAGACATACAATGCACGCGTGCATAATGTGCACGAAATTCCATTCCCCACAGATGAATTCTTTAAGCTGGCGCTGATGAAAGGTGTGACTGAAATCCCCATTTTTGCTATTGGCAGAATGGCTCGAAAACAATGGCGAGGGCGAATAAATTGTGGTTGGAAGTAATTAATGCCTGATTTTAAAGCACTGCTTGAGATGGGTGGTATAAAGACCTGGAAGACTCCTCAGCTGACAGGCTTTAACAAGCTTCCAGCACACGCAACTTTGTATCCATTTTCATCACCTGACAAAGCGTTAAGGCAGACAAGGGAATCCACTGCCTGGTTCTTTAACTTGAACGGTATATGGGATTTTAAAATACTGTCTAAGCCTGAGGATGCTACGGAAACGAATCTCAATGATAAAGACTGGCAGCGGATAATCGTTCCTGGAAATTGGACTATGCAGGGCTTCGGTCACCCACATTACACGAATATTCAGATGCCTTTCACAAACATTCCTCCAGATGTTCCGGAGGCAAATCCAACCGGTGTATACCGGCGATCCTTTTACCTTCCAGCATCCTGGCAAGGCAGGCGGATCATCCTGCACTGTGGAGGGTGTGAAGGTGCGTTATATGTGTATCTTAACGACCAGCCGATTGGGATCAGTAAAGATGCACGCACACCCGCAGAATTCGATATCACCCCTGCGGTAAAGTCCGCAGAGCGAAATGAACTGGTTATACTGGTGGTTCAGTGGTCGGATGCTTCCTTCTTGGAAGACCAGGATCATTGGTGGCAGGCTGGCTTGCAGCGTGAAGTGTATTTATACTGCACCGATACAACATACATTCAGGATATATTTGCCATTGGTGATTTGAACGAGAGCTATCAAAATGGTGTTTTACGGCTCAAAGTCAAGATTGGATACCCGGGAAAGAACCCCGGAAATTGTTCTGTAGAAGCACAATTATTTGACCCTGATGATCAAGCAGTCTTTTCTAAACCGTTACATGCTACATTCAATTTATCAGTTGACGAGTGGATGTCGACTATTTCCCCCGTCAATGAGCTCAGTTTTGAGCAGGTGGTTCCAAAACCGCTACTTTGGTCAGCTGAAACTCCTAACCTGTACACAGTAGTTGTTACATTAAAATCACTCCACGACGAGGAATCTTCCAGCTGTAAAGTCGGATTTCGTAAAATAGAAATTCGAGATCGAATGCTGTTAATAAATGGCAAACGGATCATGTTCAAGGGGGTGAATTATCATGACCATGACGATGTGACAGGAAAATCAATCAGCCATGCATTGTTTCAAAAAGACCTGTACTTGATGAAACAATTCAACGTAAATGCCATCCGTACATCTCATTATCCAAAAGACCCATTTTTTTATAACCTATGCGACCAGCTTGGTTTTTATGTAATCGATGAAGCTAACATCGAGGCGCATGCCTATTTTCAGGACCTATGTCATGATCCGCAATATACCCATGCCTTTGTGGAGCGAGTGCAGGCGATGGTTGAGCGTGATAAAAATCACCCCAGCGTCATATTATGGTCCTTAGGAAATGAGAGCGGTTACGGTCCGAATCACGATGCGGCTGCAGGATATGTACGCGGATCAGACCCAACACGACCATTACATTATGAATCAGCGATAGGTCATTTCTGGGCCGGACATGGATGGAAAGGTGGAAAACGTGTTTCAGATGTAGTTTGCCCAATGTACCCGGCCATCGAAGATTTAATCTGCTGGTCAAAGGCAAATGAGGACACCAGGCCTTTAATCGCATGCGAGTACTCCCATTGCATGGGTAGCAGCAATGGCAGCTTGGCGGATTATTGGGCTGCCTTCGAAAAGTATGCGGGTCTTCAGGGGGGATTCTTATGGGAATGGATCGACCATGGAATTCTGAAAACAACCATAGATGGTAAACAATATTGGGCTTATGGTGGAGACTTTGACGATATTCCCAATGATGCCAATTTTTGCATTGATGGAATCGTCTGGCCTGATCGAAAACCCCATCCTGCCCTGTATGAATTTAAATACCTCGCCCAACCACTAAAGGTACAACTTAGCAACAGTCCACAATGCAAAATCCGTATCACAAATAAACAAGATTTCAACGACTTACGCCGAATAAAAGGGACGTGGGAATTAACCCACAATGGTTTCGTGATAAAACATGGAGAACTTCCAGAGATTGATATCCCACTAGGCAAATCTAAGCACTATACGCTTCCCATCACCAAGTCTGACCGAGAAGAAGGTGAAACCTTTTTAAATTTCCATTTTTTTCTGAGCGAATCCAACTCCTGGGCACCAGCTGGACATGAAATTGCCTGGGAGCAATTTAAACTACCAAAATCACGTGGAGGTAAGATTCATATCCAGCATTCGGACGAGGTCATTCCTACAACTCAGGTGAGCAAGTCTGAAAATCTGGTTAAATTGACATCAGGACAGGTCAGTGCTACTTTTGATAGGGAGAAAGGACGGCTGGTTGAATTCGGTGATGAAGTCAATTATTTGATTCGTGGACCCTTATTGAACATTTGGCGAGCTGCAACGGACAATGATGGTCTAAAGTTATTATCTGACCGACCAGCGGAATCATGGAAGGTGTTATCATTCTGGGAATCACTCGATTTACCCGAGCTGCAGCATCAACTCAAATCCTTTCGAATTATAGAGAAAAAGGACTTCCCTCCATCCATCTATATAACCCATGTGGCGTCTGGACGTGGAAATTGGGATGATTTTGTTCATAATCAACGTTATACGCTTCTGCCTTCGGGTAAATTGAAGGTCGACAATCAAGTGATGATCGGTAATGGAATCATCGACCTGCCTCGTGTGGGAATCGATATTTGTTTAAACTCAGCTTTGGAAAATCTGGAATGGTTTGGGCGTGGTCCATGGGAAAATTATGCAGATCGAAAATCATCGGCAATGATCGGGCGTTATCGAAGCACGGTAAGTGAACAATATGTCCCCTATATCGTACCTCAAGAACATGGTCATAAAACTGATGTCCGCTGGCTATCTTTATGTAATAAAGAAGGGCATGGGATAAGAATCCTGGGTAACCCAACCATTGAGTTTTCTGCCAGTCACTTTACAATAAATGATCTTTTTTACGCCGTGCATACCAACGATTTAATTCCACGGGATGAAATCTGGCTTAATATTGATCACAAAATGAGAGGATTGGGCGGCGCCAGCTGTGGACCAGATACTCTAGATGATTATCGATTATTAAAATCGATGTATGAATTTACATTTTCATTGGAGATCATTAATTTATAGGATCCCCAAGATAAAAATTATCGTGGATCTAATCATTACTTACAATTAGCCAGATGTCTCGTCTGGTTATCAAAATAAATCCGGTAGCTCATGTAACAACTGCCCTCAAATCAGGTATGTATGCCAACACAATCATGGAAGATTATATGATCTCGACAATGCAAAAAAGGACGATTTTTTAAAAATAGAGAATTTCATGTGCCTGAAATGTAGGTAACAGGAAGGGAAATAAATATCATAAAGCCATATCTATCAGAACATGATGCACTCCCAGCTGGAAATGTAATTATCAGATCTGATGGATATGTGATTAACGCAAGCAGTTTAGTGAGTATAGCAAAAATCCCACTTTCGCAGTAATATTTAGCTTCGGTAGTATCCTTTTATGGTCGAGTCTGGGGAATATAATGTAAAACTGGAGAATTTCTATGTCATTGACCAAAGAATGGCTAAATCGAATAACCCACTGGGACCACGCACTTTGGGAAATATGTTATGAGCCATTGGAAAAATTTGAGCTAAGTGGATTTGTCACCCGAAAACAAATAACCGCTGAGCAAGCATTAAGACGTAATTTTCATCCGATGCCTGTTGGCACAGCCTGGGGTTCAAAGTGGCAATATGGTTGGTTTAAGTGTGATTTAACCTTGCCAGAAATTGCAGCAGGCAGGCGGATTGCATTGTATATGAACCCAGCAGCAAAACCGAATGGAGAAGATGGGGAATGCCTGGTTTGGGCGAATGGAAAGGTGATTGGATCCTATGGGTGGGCGAGGCGAGAGATCACACTAACTTGGAATGGTATACCAGGGGCAACATATTCCATCCTGGTGGAAGCCTATGCAGGTCATGGTCCAATGGTGATGGGCGGGGGACCGTTACTCTTTGGACACTCATCGGTTCCCGAGCCAGGCAAGACTCAAGCCACGGTCGGAGAAAGCCATTTTGGCATCTGGAGGGAACAAGTTTATCAGCTGGCTATGGACTATGCCACGCTGTTTGAACTACGCAATCGCCTGGATCCAACTTCACTGCGAGTATCGGAAATTGATAAGGGATTGAAGGATGTTACTTTATTAATAGATCTTGAGCTACCTGAACCGGAAATGCTGGAATCAATCAATCAAGCCAGAGATAGATTACGCCCATTATTAGCATGTGTAAATGGCACAACTACACCAACCTTTTACGCTTTTGGTCATGCCCATATTGACGTAGCATGGTTATGGCCTCTGGTCGAATCAGATCGGAAGATTGCCAGAACGGTGATTAACCAACTTTCCCTGATGGAAGAATATCCGGAATATAGATTCCTTCAATCGCAACCTCAGCTGTATCTCATGCTTAAAGAGCACTACCCTGAGTTATATGAACGCTTTAAACAAGCGGTGCTATCTGGAAAAGTCATAACGGATGCCGCCATGTGGGTGGAGGCAGATACAAATATCTCGGCAGGCGAAAGTTTGATCCGCCAGATCATGTATGCCAAACAATTCCTGAGACAAGAATTCTCAAAGGAAGTGAAAGTCATGTGGCTACCGGATGTTTTTGGATATTCGGGTTCCTTGCCGCAAATCCTGCTTCAATGCGGTTGTACGAGCTTTGCCACCCAGAAAATCGCCTGGACATATCACGGCGGTGAACCTTTTCCATATAATACTTTTTTATGGGAGGGGATCGATGGCTCAGCCATTCCGACACATATATTCACAGATTACAACAGCGAAACTCGTCCTGGTAATATTTTAGATCGATGGGAATCACGCTTTCAAAAAGATGGCATCGATAGGATGCTGCTGGCATTTGGGTGGGGTGATGGTGGTGGTGGCCCCACCCGCGACCATCTGGAATTTCTATCGCGTTCCAACGACCTTGAAGGCTTACCGAGGGTAAAGCTTGCCTCACCGGGTGAATTCTTTGCTGATCTAAAACAAAATGGAATGCCAAAAGAACGCTATGTAGGTGAGTTATATTTTCAGGCTCACCGAGGAGCCTTCACTTCACAGGCAAAGACCAAGCTAAGAAATAGGCGAAGCGAAATTGCATTACATGAGGCTGAATTCTGGGGCACAATATCTCATGCGTTATATAATCAAGAATTTTCTGCGGAGGATTTAAAACCTGCCTGGCATAAACTACTTGTAAACCAATTTCATGACATATTACCAGGTTCATCCATCCACCGGGTCTATGAAGAAGCAGCGCTCGGATATTCTCACATCATGGATGACGCAAAAAAAGTCACTCAATCAGCTATGGAGAAGTTCGCGAAATCGAAATCAAAAGATTCAGTAACTGTATTTAATTCACTTTCATGGGAACGAGAAGAGCTGTTAAATCTGCCCGAGGGAATGATCCAGGTAACTGTACCAGCCTGTGGATGGACAACTATTAATGTCAAGGACATTAAAAACCAATCTCCAAAGAAACGCGGATACGGTGTAAAAGTATCTGGAAACGTCCTTCAGAATGATCTATTAAAAGCCAGCTTTAATCAGCGGGGT
>JBAQFX010000047.1:0-10947 GCA_049287485.1 Anaerolineales bacterium | reverse complement strand
CGTGTACCCCCATTTTTCGAAAGATTTCCCCTCCCCCGTGGCTGAAAAGCCAACGGGGGAGGGGTTAGGGGTGGGGGCAGTCAGTAATTACATCAAGGAGCGATACACGACGCAGTATCGCGAGTGTTTTTTACGAGCGATATTAGAATGCCTTCAATAAATATGGTGTTTAATATAAAGGCATTCGTATACCGGTTGTTCTTTACCGGTAAAAGTTGTAACTACTCACCTGTTCTTTCACAATTCGTCTTCCTTTTAGCGATAAGGTGGAATGAGTTCAAAAAATGGGGTGGGGGGATGAGATTACAGCTATCCATGACCCTAATCGCTTCCTCCCAGTGCCCTCCTTACTTCGGGTGTTGAATTGAATGCTTTTATTTTTTTTACTAATTCAATTATCATTCTCTACACATGCAGTTATTCTCCTTTTTCCAATTCCGACCCTGTTCACCTGGTTCCTGATTTCACGAAGATCCTTGGACTCCTTCTCTACCTCAATATTCGTTCTTTTTCGTTTTTTTTCCGACACGAATGGGTGTAATCTCGAATTAACATTTCAACCTTCTCTACATCGAAGCTTAAAGTTATCAGCGCCTCGCTTTCCTTACCATTCTCATCTACAATAATATTCAGGTAAATTCCCTGTTACCTTTCCGGGAGGTGGAACGACATATGATAGCAATCACAGCGCAATGCTTTAGTTGCAGGTTTCATATGCTTAAACGCACCAGTCTCTCTCTGATCTTGCTCCTGGTCAGCCCTCACCCAAACGGTAATGCAACCAGTGCTACCGCAGAAGATGTCGAGCTGGCTCGCCGCGCCGCCCATGACCCCGATGCCTTCACCGAGCTGTACCACCGCTATTTGCCCGGCATCTATCGCTACCACCTGGCGCGCACGGGGCATGTCCAGGAGGCAGAGGACCTCACCGCCCAGACCTTCCTCACCGCCCTGGAGTCCATCAACAGCTTCCGTGGGCTAGGCAGCTTTTCTTCCTGGTTGTTTGGCATCGCCAGCCACAAGCTGGCTGACCATTACCGCCGCAGTCGCACTGAGTTGCCCCTGGAAGAGGCGGAGCAGTTGCATAGCCCCATTCCCCTGCCTGAGGAGACCGTCTCGCAACGCCTTGACCTGGCTCGTGTGGCACGCGTGCTACGCCTGATCAGCCCCGAACGTGCTGAAGCACTCGTGCTATGTCTGTTCGCCGGATTAAGCCTGGCTGAAGCTGCCCAGGCTGTGGGCAAGAGTGAAGCTGCGGTTAAGATGCTGGTGCATCGTGGCATATGCGACCTGCAAGAACGTTTAGCCGTACACCTGGAGGTGGTCTGATGACTGAAAATCACCGCCGTCCGTCTGCTAAAGAACTTGAAGAGTTATCCGCTTACCTGGAAGCGCGTGGACGTGGGGAGCAGCCCGCACCAGGCAAAGCTGGTTTCCCTTCAGGTTTGGCAGGTGAGCTGATAAAGCTGGCTGAAAGCACTGAACCTGATCCCTCCTTTGCTGCACGCCTGGAGCGAAAACTCAAGCAGGCTTCTGGTTCAGCCTCCAGAATCTCTCCTCAGGGTTGGTTATCTGCGCTGTGGCAATCATTCTCTCATCCGGAAAGGAAATTTGCCATGAAACGCCTGATCGCTTTTGCCCTTGTTGGCACTCTCTTAATGATCGTCATGTGGATATCTATTCCATCATTGTTCCCCTCACCTACCCAGACCCAGCTGGTGCTGGTTACCCCTCCTACCAATACACCCGCTCCCACGCCACTCTCTCCCCTCACCCCCACCGTGGTTCCGCCCACCGCACAATCTCCGCTGGCAATCAACTTTACCCCTCAACCGCTCCCCCAACAGCCACCCAGATTGCCCTCTCTGGTGGATGCCCTAAGCTTAGGCTATGGCGGTTCTGGGGCAGGTAACCTACCCCAGGGTCTACCTCTCGCCCTGGAAACTGAGCTACCCGCCAGCCCAGCACAGGTAACTGCCTATTATCGCCTGGAGAACACCCCTCTTACCATCGAAGAAGCTCACCAGATTGCCTCTCAATGGGGAATGGATGCGCAATTCTACATGCCTGGCTGGATGCAATCCATCAACCCCGACCAGGTAGATCGTTTTTACATCGCTGTGGATGGTATGCAAATCCTTTCTATGTGGAATGGTGAGCTGTCCTATACCGACCTGGCGATCTTCCCCACCTATGAAGGTCACCAGTATCCGCAAACTGGGCTGCCGCGCGCTGAAGAAGCAATTACTACCGCTACCCAATACCTGAGCGAACGCGGCTACCTGAGCTATCCTTACCAGGTTGTCCTTGGCAAATATAATTATGGCCTGGTGGATTACTACCGTTTGTTGGACAACCTGCCCATAACCTATCACGCCGCCTCAGTCCAGATCGATCCCCAAGGTCAGGTCGGCTCAGCCTGGGTCAGCCGGGAAGATTACCAATCCATCGGTAGCTATCCGGTGATCAATGCCGAAGATGCCTGGAATCTTCTCGAGGCCGGAGAGCCAGGAAGTCAGCTATCCATTTCATATTACCCGCTGCAGGATGGCAATCCCAAATATTGGGGCCGGGTTTATCCATTAGGTCAGACTGCTCACCTGTTCGGTGCCCCCACCTACCTGCTGGCTGCAGATGGCACTTCATCACCCTACGTGCAACTGAATAACCTGCTTCTGGTTGGGGATATATCGGGATTGCTGGAATACCTCCAGACCAACCATGGTTACATCCATGCCTGGGGTGAAGTGCAAGAAGTGGACGGCACACGCCAGCTCCAGCTGGCAGGTTGGGAGCCTTTCGATGAGTTCAGTGGTTACTTTGATGGTACCGTGCGCCGTACTTCTGAGGGCGATTTCCTGGAGCTGAGCGATGGACGCCAATTACGTCTGCCTGATCTGCCAGCCGATGTGCCTGCGGATATCCCGCTTTATGCCCAGGGCGGCCTGGTGGGTGACACCCTGGAGTGGTTCATCCTGCAGGTACACCTCTCCGATGAAGGCCAGCTGCCTCCTGATCTCAGCCAGGCACAGGCCGTCATTGATCAGGTGCAGCTGGTTTACCTGGCGCCTGGTCTGAGCAACCTCCCATCTGGTATGGCCCTCGACCCGGCTTACCGCATGTTGGTGCCCGCCTGGAGCTTCTCTGGCCATATCACCAATGACGGTGGTGCGGAATTGATCTATCGGGCATATGTCCAGGCGGTCGCTAATCCATGATATTTAATCAATCTGGGCGGAGGCTCACCTCCGCCCAGGGTTATTTTAGATAACCCGTGTTGATTTTTTATTGACATCTATCGATAAATGATGGTTAGTTCTAGAATTTTCTCACCGAAAAAATCAGGATCAAAACCATATACGAAAATTTTATCTGGATTTCCCTACAGATGAATTTCTTTTATAAAATCGCTAACCACTTTCATGAACACCTGAGGCTGCTCCTCATGTGGGAGATGCCCGCAATCAGCTATCACCTCCAGCCTTGCGTTGGGTAGCTCACCTGCCAACCGGATGCTATCTGAGGTAGGTACAATGCGGTCATCGTCACCGGTGACCACCAATACCGGAAGGGTAATTTCGTCCAGGTGTTCTGGGAGATCAGTAGTATGGTTGGCCAGGGTAAATTCCCACAAGGCTTTGTCCCAATTCTCAACCTGGAATGGCTTTGGGTATAGCTGCAGCATCGCCGGGGGTAGCCGGGAAGGATCGTGCCAGGCCAGTTTAATCAGGTCCTGCCCGTGCGATAGGATTTGGCGAGCGATTAAAGGTCCCAGATGGCGCATTTGTGGCGTGGCAAGCAGTGGGTGCATCCATCCTGGTGTACCACCACCTTGGTAAATCGCCGCATCAACCAGGATGAGCACCGATACCCGCTCAGGGTGTGCCAGGGCAACTTGCATGGAAATGGTGCCACCGGCTGAGTTACCCACCAGGATGGCCCGTTTTACCCCAAAGTGATCGAGCAGCCCGATCACCAGGTCCACCTGGGCTTCAGCACTGTAAGGGTTCTTTCCTTGCCAGGTGAGCGGATGTTCAGAGAGACCAAAGCCCGGCCGGTCATAGGCGATGACAGTACCTGATTGGCTTAAAGGTTCCATAACTATCTGCCATGAATACAAGCTGGCGGCAAACCCATGCAGAAGTATGAAAACTGGTTCTCCCTGCCCCATCTTTTTAACATGGATGGTCAGTCCAGTAATATCAATGAACTCAGAATCGTCATCTCCCAATGACTGCGGAGGAAAGGTCCCCTTGAGCGGCGGTACCGGGATCAAGAACGGCCCCACCAACACGGCTGCCAGGCTACCCGTCAGGGCGAGTAATCCAGCACTTCGCAATGCATGCCTCATGCTCTATGCTCCGTTTATTAGCTGCGTGTTGACTTGATACCTTTTCCCGGCATAAGAAACGCAATTACCAGAGTCAGTGCCACCAGTCCAAAGGTGATCCAGGTGGGAATGACCACGGCCGGGATGCCGGCTTGCTTTACAGTTATTCCAGCCAGCGCCCATAGGATCACCAGGGCATACGCGACATCCCTACGGGTGAAATTCATCAACATGGCAATCGCCAGTACTGCTGCCAGGACGATCCCCATCCAAATTTCCGGGGCAATGCCAAACCTGTTCCATTTTACGAAATCGAGTACATCCGTAACGTTTGCCACCGTTGCCACGGTGATCCAGCCCAGGTAAATGCTGAAAGGTACACGTGCCATCCATGTCTCCGAAGCAGAAACCTTGCTCCTGCCGATCTCCAGGTTCAGGTAAGTGATGATCAGTGTGCCCAGCAATACCAACATGGCAACCAGGGTCAAGGGGAAGTGGTTGTAATGCCACAAGAAAATCCAGGCGATATTTGCCAGCCCTCCCAGGGATATCCACCAGCCAGTTGAGCGCAGTCGCGGATTCTCCCGTTGAGCAGGTAATGCCTGGTAGATGGCGTAGGCGATTACTCCAATATAAATCACGCCCCAAATAGAAAAGACATAACCAGCCGGTACAAAGTAAACATGGAAGCGGTCGGAGATTGCCCCAGTATTCTGGCCATTTATGGGCAGGATGTTGGCTAACGCATTGACCACAATCGTAGCCAGTATGGTTATGATTACCGAAATTTGCCTGAAAATATCTTTCATGTTATTCTCTCACTTTCATTTCTAATATCGTATATTTTCGTCTGTCCGAGCGGCCAGCCATTGAGAATATCCTCTTCATGATGCCATATTTCTTTCCCAAGAGCCGGTCAACTCTTTGCTCTATTTCATCACCCGTCACCTCATGAGCCAGGGCAGGCACCCAATCACCCAGCAGTTCCCCATCCATTTTACACGGAGCAATATGCACCCGCATATTATTACGAATGCGCTTCACCTTGCCTGAATTTGCAACTGTGCGGACGTACAACGTATCTCCATCCTGCACAAACCACACTGGGGTTTTAACACCTTCACCGTTACGGCGAAATGTTTCAAGATTAAGGTATTTTTGGCCATCAAATGCCGTATTAATGGTATTCATCTTTTTACTTTACGATATGCTTCTAAAACGCGTTGACGAGCAAGCACATGGTCAACAATTGGAGCGGGATAATCTTTTCCAATCACACAACCCAACTTTTCTTGCAACCCTGCAGGCATTTCCCATGGTGCATGGATGAAGGCATTTGGGACTGAATCAAGCTCAGGCACCCAACGACGTACATAAGCACCCTGGGGATCGAATTTCTTCCCCTGTAGTACAGGATTGAATACCCTGAAATATGGAGCAGCATCCGTTCCCGTACCTGCCGTCCATTGCCAGCCTCCATTATTGGCAGCCGGGTCACCATCCAGCAGGTGCTTTATAAAATACTGTTCTCCCTGTTGCCAATCGATCAACAGGTCTTTGACAAGGAATGACGCGGTGATCATGCGCGCCCGGTTATGCATCCATCCTGTGGCGTTCATCTGCCGCATTGCAGCATCCACCACCGGATAACCGGTGTATCCCTCTGCCCAGGCTTCGAAACCGTGGATATCCTCCCGCCAACGAATTCCACGCATTTCCGACCGAAATGCGGTGCGTCGTACATTCGGAAAATGATACAAAATTGCCGCGTAAAATTCACGCCAAATCAGCTCATTCAGCCAGGTTTCCACACCTTGCCTGGAAGAAGCATCCCTCGCTCGCTCATCCGCCTGGCGTGCCGCCCAAGCCGCTTGCCTGGCAGAAAGCATGCCAAAGCGCAAGTAGGGTGACAACCTGGAGGTACCATCCAAATCCAGGCGATTGCGATCTTCAGCATAACTGTTGATCTTAGTATCGATGAATGCATCCAATCTTCTTCGTCCTTCAACTTCACCAGCTGGGAAGAGACTCTCAGCAGATTGTCCTGGTGTACCTGGCACACCAAGATTAGATAAAAGTGGCGGTACAGGCAGTTGTTCAGGGGCAGGGATTAGCTTATTCGGGAAGGTTAAGCTCTGCCACATCCGCTGGAATGGGGTGTAAACAGTGTACGGCAATCCGTCAGGTTTGTATAATATATCAGGTGGATGCACGGTAACACCGGGGGTGAGCGTTAAAGGTAGCTCGTCCATCACTTTCTTATCTCGCTGTCTGGCGTAAGGTGAAATGTCCGCCTCAGCAAAGATACTCGTGGCACCTGTTTCGTTTTTCAATGTATGGAGTGCTTCCAGTGGATGACCCTGGCGCACAACCAGCAGGCTACCACGCATACGCAATTCCCTATCAAGTGCACGCAATCCATCAAATATAAAGGTTATTCTTTTTGGGGCTGCATAAGGTGAGTTCAGCACTTTTGGATCCAAGATGAAAACAGGGAAAACCATTTCTGCCTGTTCCAGAGCGGCTCGCAGTGCCTGATTATCCATTAAGCGCAAATCACGCCGAATCCACCAAATCGCACTAATCATGACCTCACCTTAGCTGACTATTGTCTGCATTTTGCTAATATAATATATCACCCGTAACGACTAACCAGCATGTCTACACTGATCGCATTTGCAGCATAAGTTTCTGCATCATAAGGTAGTGATGGCAGATTCAAGCCAACACCCAACAGATCGATAAAAATGATCAGAAAAAAGGTTAACAATCGCGTGTTAATTATTTTCATATCTAAACGATGGATTGACTCATCAACGATTCATCCCCTGGTTGAAACCCTGGGCTTCAAGTGCAGTCAGCCACTCAAGGATGATGCTACCCTTCTCTCCTAGATAGTGTTCAATCGCTTCACGAAAGCTGGCATAAAAATTCCTGGTTCCTGATGAAGCGAGATCGTAGTTATTGAGTAAACCGTTCAGCCAGGTTATGGATTGATTGATAAGATGCACATCTCCCAGTGATAATGCTGATACGATCAGCCTGGAAAAATTTATATTAGCGATCTCCAGAAAAGCTGGTTGGATAAGTTCAGCGGGTATGGATGTGGTGACAAACGCCATGATGGCATCTTCATTGCGAATGAAATTTGCCATTGTCTGGGCATATGCTGCGGGAACAGGAATGGCATGGGGCATGGCGGGAGGAGCCGTGACCAGGATTTCTGCGATGTGAGGCACCGATGCCACATCGTCACCAAGGTAGTAGCCAGAGATATGTTTGATGGTATCGGGAAGAAGATGAAAGATTCTACCTCCAAAAGCCAGCGGTATATCTTGAGTTACCAGAAATTCTGACATTTCTCGCAAGGAAGCAGCCGTGTCGAGAGATTGGGCAGCCGATAAAACCAGGGAGGGTTGGGTAGCCTTGATGGTTGCATCCAGGTTGCTTAGTGGAACATTGGCGCCTAGGTAAAGCACATTCCAACCATGACGCCTGAGTAAATATGTAACTAATAATAAGATAAAATCATGCTCTTCCCCGGGGGGACAAGCAACCAGGATGCTTCCTGGTCGGGTAGGTGCAGCACACGATGTAATGAGAGCATTGAGGCGACGGATGGCAATTGCAGAAGCAAAGTGTTCCTGTTGGACTGTGGCTGACCCTTCATACCAACGCTCACCTATCAGCATCAATCCTTTTTGCAACACTTGCATGCTGACCGTTTCAGGGGGAGCGATCGCAAAGGCTTGTTGAAGCGCTTGGCTGGCTGCGCGGTCATCGAAGGCCAGACAAGCTGCGATCCATTGATCCCGCAACTCGTCAATCATTGATTCAGTTGTGCCAGCAAGTAAATTGGGAGTGCGTGGTAGTGTGCTTTTCTCAGGCTGATTATACGTTTTCCATAACTCGACAGCCCGACTGATGCTCAGGCCTTCCTTTTGTCGTTCTACCATCCATTTAAACAACTCAACATCTTGCCGGGTGTATAAGCGGTGACCTCCTGATGATCGTTTAGGTTTTACCAAACCATAGCGACGTTCCCATGCCCGTAAGGTTGCTGGATTTAAACCTGTTTCTTGACTCACAGCCTTTAGGTTATACACGGGTGTATTATCAGCCATATCGCCTCCTCATGTGTAGGTCCATGGTCTGGATGGATCTAAATCACTGAGCAGCAAGAGATGTCTTCTTATTTTATACAGGCGCCAAAGTACCCGCAAAGATGATCCAAGCCAAGACAGTTTTCGCGGCCAGGCTCAGGATAATATAGACTCTCTCACCAAAGAGATAATCCTTCCAACGACCGACTTTCTTATATTGCAACACCATATTCACGGCAAATATGTTGAAGAAAACGAATAAGGTGGGGATGATGGCATAGACAAAAGTTGGTGGTTTACCACCTTCGCCTGCCAGTGAGCCAATGAAATATGTGACGATTACGATCCAGGGAATAATCCCAGCAATCGAGCCATAAGTAAAGGCTGTCCAATTAGTCTTTTGTGTATGCTGATTGTATAGCTCCATCATGATCCCAAAGAGGTTCATCATCGCATTGATACCAAAGATCAGGATGATAGCACCAAGATCATAGATTCCGACCAGCATACCGATGAGTACAATCATCACAGAAGAGGAGAGAGCATACTCATAAAACCTGACCGGATTCATGCCTTTGACAAGATTGGATACATAAAGCTTGTAGCCAATTGTAGCCAGGAAAAAGTGTGCCACGGCTGAGATCAGTAGAAAAACTGCAACGACAGGTCCGAAGCGCGGTTCGAAAGACATCTTAAGATCAGGGACTAAGGCCATTTTAGATAAATCAAATTTCAGGAAGCTGGTGTAAATGGGATATGCAGTATCATTGCTCAAGACAATCATCAAGATGCCCTGGATCAGGTGTAAAAAACCCATTACCAGATTAAACCGCCGTAAACCTGTATATTTCTTTTCGTCATTCATTTTTGTCTCCATCGAAATAATATTAGATAACCGAACTATATAGAAAATGTTATCTGTATGTCCATATATTGTATATATTATTATAATTATTTGTATAGTTATTGTAAAGGATTTTTGATTAACATTTGATGAGAGCTAGACCTAAATCAATCACTGGTTTACCCCCTTTCACACCATCAACAAGGCAATTAACGGAAAGCATCCCTTTAAAAGAGATGCTTATTGGAGCAATCGAATTCAAGAAACTAGATTCTAGGAGAATTTCACTGCTTCGCAATGAATGAGATTTTCTCTAGATTCCCTCCAATTTTTTATCGTAGCATTCGTTGAATTCGGATCATTGGCAATGGCCACTACCCGAGTCAACGAAGGTCTGACCTGCAACCGGAATATATTTCCAATCATAGCCAGTGGGATGCAAGGTTAAGTTGAGCACACCCCAGGTGTTGTCGTTTTGCACTTCACTATGGTCAATCGGGCTACTGATTGAGCGGAGATCCTTGCCTCCAGTTCCCACCACAAATTCACGAATACCGTTTGTCGCATTTTCTAGGCCGGTGGAATCTTGGGGAGCGATGCGTTCATAGTCATGATCGTAACCATTCAAGACCAGCTCCACACCTGCATTATTCATAGATTGCCGGATGGGTTTTATTGCCTGTTCATTTCCGTGCATGCCAGAACCAAACGTTGGTTGGTGCCAGTAAGCTAATATATATAGTATTGGGTGAGCCGCAAGAAACAATGCCCCCTTTTGTCACAACCACAGGATCACCACCGGTAATGCTCCCACCCTTGACGATGGGCAGATACCATGTGTAGACAGTCACCAGACCATCATTATGCAGCGAATCAAGATAAGCTCCATAACCCGATTGAGAAGCCCATTCATCCGATGATTCAACGGATGTACCTTCATCCCATTTATTGAAGGTTGTAATAAGCTGAAAGTCGGCAGCAGAGGCGATCATATCGCGAACACTTTGTCGCCATACTGACAGGTTCCGGACAAGGCGAGGATTCTCACCAACCTACCAAAAACCCGGGCTGATGGTGTAGCTATATTGTCCTTGAGAATCAATGGGGTTAGCTGGAGCATATTGGTGCCATCCATCCGGCTGGTTAGAACAAGCCTGGTATCCAGGGAACACTTTGAGCACAATGTAGGCATTCATAGTATTAGCCTGATGCCAACGATCCACCATATCACAACCGTCACTTGCATCTGCATATACAAAGACCACAAAACGATGGCCGATACGCAGGTAACCCGGATCGTTAGTATAGTGATCCTGTAGGTAAGTCAGGTCTGAGGTGAGCGTACTGACATCCGGATTACCCTGACCCTCCGGCTTATAATAATTGCTCCATCTAAAAGGATTGTCAATGGTGGCGGATAATATGTTATATGACGATTTATATGTATTATATCATTTTTATCGTATTATAATAATTTTAAAATTTTAGAAGATATTGAATCCCCTCAATCCAATCTTACTAGCTCATCCAAAATCCGTTGTGCCACCAAACGGGCAGAGATCATGGCAGAGCGAATACCCGTTCCGGGCGAGTGCTGGCTCCGACCAAATATAGGTTATGGTATTGTGGATGCCTGTTAGCTGGACGAAAATAAGCCAGCTGGGTCAGGT